>CAINVI010000107.1 GCA_903854075.1 Candidatus Pollutiaquabacter sp.
GCTGATACCATTTTTTCCAAGTGCCTGAAACAACCGACCGGATACACCCGGCGTGTTTTTCATGTCCTCGCCGATGACTGCCAGCACACTCAGCCCCTCCTCTACCTTTACAGGTTCGATCAGTTTGGATTTCAGCTCAAGAGCAAACGCATTTTCAATGGCTTTTCGTGCAGGACCAGCATCCGAAGGCTTTACCGCAAAGGTGATAGTATGCTCGGATGAACCTTGCGTGATCAGAATTACATTGATACCGGAAGTGGACAATGCGCCGAACAAACGGGCTGATATCCCTGTAACACCAACCATACCACTTCCTTCCATGGTAAGTAGCGTAACGTCATCAATGGATGAAATTCCTTTAATTAAAAATCCACTGCTCATGGACTTTGTGGAAATGAGTGTTCCCGGATGTTCCGGCTTGAAGGAATTCTTTATTCGTAGCGGTATACCTTTTGCGAGTGCCGGCACGATGGTCGGCGGATGAATGACTTTAGCACCGAAATGCGACATCTCCATGGCTTCGCGATACGTCATGACCGGAACGGTAAACGCTTTACGGACTTTACGCGGATCGGCGGTAAGAACACCATCAACATCCGTCCAGATCTGAATTTCGTTCGCCTGGAGCGCGGCTCCGAAAATCGCGGCGGTATAATCCGACCCACCTCTTCCCAGCGTGGTAGTTTCCATGTTGGCTGTAGCGGCTACAAAACCGGTAACAATGGTAACATCGTTTTTAGTGGACCGAAAATAGTTCCGGATGTTTCGGTTGGTAACGGAAAAATCAACACGAGCTGATCCGAACTCTTCATCGGTCCGTACTACGTCGCGAGCATCGAGAAATCCGGCTTTCACTTTACGGTGACGGAAATAGGCTGCAATGATGGCTGCTGAAAGAATCTCACCGTGCGCACAGACGAAGTCAAGTGTGCGTGGCGAAAGTTCTCCAACCAGATAAACGCCGTGCAGCGTATCGTTGAGAAATGAAAAACGTTCTTCCAGGAAATCATTCAGTTTCTTATCGCGGATAAGTCCAAGCTCCTGAACTGCCTGATGGTGCCGATGACGAACCGCATGAAACAGCTCCGCATAGGAAGCGTCACGTTTAGCTGCGGTTTTACTCATACGAATGAGGTCATCCGTTACGCCGGTCATGGCGGAAACTACGACCACCAGCTTCCGCTTGCCGACTTTGCGCAGCAAACCAGTAGAAATGTCAAAAACTCCGGAAATACGCGTGGCGCTGCCGACGGAGGTACCTCCAAATTTGATCACGATCATATCCTGCTAATTGAATACCAAATGGGTACGAAAAGCAGTAAAAAATGTTCGTTTTCTTACGTTTTGATCCAATTTGAGAGGATTTTTGACCCATCCGGCGTCAATACCGACTCCGGATGAAACTGTAGGGCAACCGTATCGAGCAGGCGATGACGAACCGCCATGATGTTTCCAGCGTCATCGGTAGCCACTACCTCCAACACAGCAGGCAATGTTTCGGGATTGGCGACCCAGGAATGATAGCGACCGGTAATCAGGGAAGGCCCCAATCCTGCAAAAACAGGTTCTGTAGGCTGAACAACCCAGGTAGGAATACCAACACCGTGAAGCACATGGTCTAAATTCAACAGCGTACCACCGTGATGAACAACAATAGCCTGTAATCCAAGGCATACGCCTAAGATGGGTTTCTTACCCTCTACTTCAGCGATAAAAGAAAGTAGATGACCGGATTCTTCGGGCAAACCAGGGCCCGGCGAAATGACAATTTTATCATAATCGTTCCATCGCTTATAATCGGTCTGATCGTTCAATACCACATCCACCTTTACGGCAGGGTCCGCCGCTTCCAGCATATGGACCAGGTTATAGGTAAACGAATCATAATTATCAAACAACAAGATGCGCATGCTCTGTTTTTGAAAACTTTCCCCGCGGGGAAAAATCAGCTGCTGCAAAAAAACGAAATTAGCCGACATGAAAACCATTCTTCAGACAAACAATGCCCCCGCTCCTATCGGACCTTACAGCCAGGCCGTGCGCACCGGGAACACCCTTTACCTTTCAGGCCAGATCGCCATCGACCCTTCGTCCGGTCAATTGATTACTATTAATATCCTTCAGGAAACCACCCAAGTGATGCGTAATATCGGCGCTGTATTGAAGGCTGCAGGTATGGACTACGGTCATATTGTCAAAACCACCATCTTCCTTAAGGACATGGATCAATTCGCAGCGGTTAACGATGTCTATGGACAATTTTTCAGCCAGGATTTTCCGGCGCGTGAAACCGTTCAAGTGAGTCGCCTACCGAAAGATGTGAACGTAGAAATTTCGGTTATCGCCTGTTTGGATTAACGAGACCGTCTTTGCTTTTCCAACAAAATCAGGAAAGCCATTTAGAGAGACTTTCCAACTGTGCAATGGTTGCCGATGCGCGAGCACGAATGGAATAGTTGTGATAATACGATTCCGGCGCAGCGGTCAGTACAATTTCTTTTAACCTTTTCATTGGGGTAAGCAGTGAAATGGTAATTGGCTGCTGATCATCGACTGGCATCAACTCGTTCAGATTACCTTCTACTTTTAGTTCATTCACGGCTACTAGCTCGTCATCCTTACCCAGACCTGCCCTATCGGCTAAGGAGCCGGGAAGCACGGCGACCACCTTGGTTATTCCGTTCTCAGTAGATACTTTGAATCCAAACCGGCGCTCTTGGGTTTGTACCGAAGGAGTACGAATCATTTCACAACCCACGTGCTCCAGTAAATCACCCAGCAGCGGTTCGTAATTCTCTGTTCCGTATACAAAGTCGACAAAGAAATCCGTCATCGGCATTCCGGCAACTTGCTCCACAATTCGCAGGTAGTCATTTTCAGAATAGCCGATATTCCGTTTTCCAAAATCATTGTACAATGTACGCATGACATCATCGAGCGATGCTTTGTGGTTGGTGTTTTTACGAATCAGCAGGTCGGTCATCAAAGCTACTAACGATCCTTCATCGTAAATCGACGTTTTACGGTGCGGAATACCCGGGACATAACCGTCGAGCCACGTATCAAAGGACGCTTCCGCTACCGGCATGTTGAACCGTGCATGTGTATTGAAGTGCTTTTGCAAACGAGCATCCAGCTCTTTAAAATACTGGTCCTGTGTATAGACACCGGAGCGAACGAGGAAAAGATCGCCGTAATAGGTTGTCACACCCTCGTAAACAAAGCCAAGACGTGAATAACTTTCTGCAGCATAATCGTACGGCAACATATCAATCGGACGAATCGCTTTGATATTCCAGACATGGAAAAGTTCATGTGAAGCCACACCGGTGAGGTCGTCGTAGAGTGGCGCTTCCATGAGTTGAGCGGCCGGGCCTAGTGCAAGAACCGTAGATCCCAGGTGTTCGACACCATGATAGAACCGGAAGGGCAAAGCGAGTATGAGGAAATGATATTCATTGACGGGAAAACCGCCCATAGTTTGCAACTGCAACTTGGAAAAGCGGGTGAAATCGTTCAAAATTTTCTGCCAATCCGGAACGAAATTACCGTGAAACCAAATATGAAAATCAATATGATCTATAGCATAAGTTTCATGATGCAGATTGGCAGAAGCCATCCACGGACTGTCAACGAGCTCATGAAATGATTTTGCCTTAAAAATTCCATGCTTCGGAGATGCCATCGAACAAGCCACTGAATAATCATTGGGTAGTTGCAGTTCCACTGTACATGGCGTATGTAATCGGTCCGGCACATAAAGACAACAGTGCACCGGATTGATGTACACGAGTTCTTCATCCACCCAACAGGCTCCTGCATCCGGCTGGGCACAATAATAATCGTAATGAATCGTAATGGTTGAATGACCTTCCAGTTGAACGAGCCACCGGTCTTTGGCTATCTTGCGGAAAGGTAGCAGTTCGCCGTCGACAGTTGCTGCCTTCCAGGAGCGGATATTCTTTGCAAAATTCCCCAGTTCATACCGACCTGGACGCCACGATGGCAGGCAGACTTCCACCTGATCGCCGGTCAACTCATCAAGGGTCAATTCTATGACCGCGAATCGGGAAACGCGGTTCGGAAATAAAAAACGGTAGTGCATGGCAACACGTAATGATAGAACGCTAATTTCAGTGATTAGCTGCCTGTCAATGAACCCATTGAGGATAAGATGTGAACAAAAGACGGGTAGAAATTAGCCTTAAAAGTACCAAACTATGCTTATCTTCGCGCCACTGAAAACCAAAGCAACTGCATTATGAATTTTGACCTTATCGTGATCGGAAGCGGCCCCGGAGGCTATGTAGCAGCGATTCGCGCAGCTCAACTCGGCATGAAAACAGCTGTGATAGAACGCTCCGAATTGGGTGGCGTCTGCCTCAACTGGGGATGTATTCCTACTAAAGCGTTACTGAAAAGTGCACAGGTTTACGAATACCTGCTGCATGCCCAGGACTACGGTATCAAAGCCACGGGAGTTGAAGCTGATTTCGGCGCAATGGTTAAACGCAGTCGCGGGGTTGCTGATGCCATGAGCAAAGGCGTTCAGTTTCTGATGAAGAAAAACAAAGTGGAAGTAATCGCCGGTAACGGAAAAGTCAAGCCGGGCAAAAAAGTAGAAGTTACTGCAGCCGACGGCAGCGTAACCACCTACGAAGCGAAGCATATTGTACTGGCGACCGGTGCCCGTTCCAGAGAATTACCGAACTTGAAGCAAGATGGCAAGAAAGTAATCGGTTATCGGGAGGCTATGGTATTGGCAGACCAACCAAAATCACTGGTAGTAGTCGGTTCCGGCGCTATCGGTGTAGAGTTCGCCTATTTTTACAATTCCATCGGCACGAAGGTGACAATCGTGGAGTACCTCCCGAACATTGTTCCTTTGGAAGATGAAGATGTCTCCAAGCAATTGGCCCGTTCTTTTAAAAAATCAGGTATTGAAATCATGACGGATTCATCTGTGGAATCAGTGGATACCAGCGGTGCCGGCTGTAAAGTGAAGGTCAAAACAAAAACAGGAGAAACAACCATTGACTGCGACGTTGTGTTGTCGGCGGTAGGTATTTCCGCAAATATTGAGCAGCTTGGACTTGAAGATGTCGGTATTGCAACCGATAAAGGTCGCATCTTGGTTAACGAGTGGTATCAGACCAACATGCCGGGCATTTATGCCATCGGAGATGTCATCAACACTCCTGCACTTGCTCACGTTGCTTCGCACGAAGCGATTACTTGCATCGAGAAGATCGCCGGTATGCATGTAGAAGCGATGAATTACAAAAACATTCCTGGATGTACATATTGTCATCCGGAAATTGCTTCCGTAGGCTATACCGAAAAGGCCGCCAAGGAAGCCGGTTATGAAATCAAAGTCGGTAAATTTCCGTTCAGCGCCAGCGGTAAAGCCAAAGCAGGTGGAAATTTCGAAGGTTTCGTAAAAGTTATTTTCGATGCTAAATACGGCGAATGGTTGGGCGCACACATGATCGGCGCCAATGTCACCGAGCTGATTGCCGAGGTGGTCACTGCCCGAAAACTTGAAACGACTGGTCATGAAATCATCAAAGCTGTTCACCCTCACCCTACCATGAGCGAAGCAATTATGGAAGCGGTCGCTGAGGCCTACGGCGAATGCATTCATTTGTAATTTTTCGCCCTAAGCGAAATCGATAAACGGATAACAGGCTGCTGTTATCCGTTTTCTTATTGGTTATCTTTACGTATCAGGATAACTTGTTGGATAATTTGTTTGGAAAGAATTCCGGCCATGCGCAACAACGTAAAATTTATTCTTGAACGGACCGGCCGCTTGGTCAGAATTTTGCTGCTTGTCTTCGGAATCATGATGACATTTTTCGTACTACTTGCATTCACTACGCTACCCTTCTGGATGTATCATGGACTAGGAACAAAAAATGCGAGGTATGATTTCGCTCCGGAACGAATCATTGTACTTGGCGGTTCAGGAATGCCCTCCGAGTCTAACCTTATTCGTTGTTATAAAGCAGCTGAATTAGGAATTCGTTATCCGAAGGCAAGTGTCGTCATCGCGCTACCCAAGGACAGCGCTGAAAACTTATACCAAAGTGCAGTTTACGGGATGAAAAAGGAACTTGTGCTTCGCGGAATAGACTCTTCCCGGATTCAACTGGAGACTAATGGTCGTAATACCCGTTCGCAAGCGCTGGCTATTTCGAAACTAACCGGCACTCAACGTCCCACCGTGCTAGTTACATCACCAGAGCATATGTACCGTTCGATATTGACGTTTCGCAAAGCCGGCATGCTATTATTGGGCGGAGAAGCCGCCTTCGAGCGAGCTTTGGACAGTGAGCTTAGTCTTCAGCAGGACCAATTAGGCGGACGATCAATCCCGCTTTCCGGCGCCGGAGATGAACTTCAATTGCGATATCAATTCTGGAATCACCTGAAGTATCAACTTCTTTGTTACCGCGAATACGCCGCAATCGCGTATTACCGGCTGAAAGACTGGCTATAAACGGCTATAGTGCCGGTAACGTGTAATTACGTCCTTGATTCTGTTGCTTGAGCCAGCTCATGAGTGGACTGAAATAATCCAACATAGCACGCGCGCTTAAATCCTCCCCTGTCTTTTCTTTGAGCAGTTTTCGCCAATCGGCACTGCTACCTGGACGCATGATATCTCCAATGAACTTACCCACTTCTTTGTTTCCAAAATAATTAGTCGCGTGCGGATCCTGTTTCAGGATATTTTTTGAAATATGGTCGTGCAATTGGAAGAGCAGGATAAACGACAGTGCATAATCGTAATATTGTGCCGCATCGTCGTTGATGTGCGTCTTGGTAGCAGCATCACAGAACGATTCACCGCGATCAGAAGGAGGTACAACTCCCTGGTATTGCTTTACAATTTCCCACCAGCGCTTGTTCCATTGGTCGGGCGGGAGATTCTTGGCGTACAACTCATACTCGAAATGACTCATGGTTCCTGTGCTCCACGGAATAAACACGACATAGTTGAGCGCATCTTTCAGCAAGTGTTGCGTTTCATCCAATTTAGCATTCGAATCAACCAGACCTAGACCGGCGGCAAAGGGCTGCTGCATGGCAGCAAGTCCCATCATGCTGCCAAGTGCTTCGTGATATGCACGGTTAGCACCTTCGCGTAACAGATAAGGAACATCAGGATTACTGTACGAGAGGTAATAATAAATATGTCCATATTCATGATGAACTGTTTCGTACCATTCCGCGTTAGGAACAACACTCATGAGTGAACGAACATCATTTTCGAGGTTCATGTGCCAGGCCGATGCGTGCGTATTCTTTTTGTAGTTGGCATCCTTAGCCACGGGATATAAATCCGATTTGGTCCAGAACGTTTCCGGCAATGGAGGAAACCCGAGGGAGACATAGAACGCTTCGCCTTGCTTGGAAATCCATTCGGCTGATTTTTTACCCAGTGAGCTATCGAGATTCAATCCTTCTACGGTCACCATCGACGACCAGTCTTGCGACCAGCGATTACTTAGCCAGTGCGCAGGGATATAATCCGGTACTTCTTTTACGCCGTATTTACGTGCCAGTTCATAGCGAATGTAGGTGTGCAGTTCACGGTAGAGCGGATAGAGTTCCCGATTGAATTTATCCAGCAGCTGCATCATCTCCTCGGTAGTCATGCCGTAGTCAGATACCTGATACGTGAAGAAATCCGGATAACCGAGCCCCTTCACCACTCCATTGCGAAGGTCGCGCAGGTTAATTAATCCTTCTTTGAGTGTACCGCCCACTGCCTTGCTGGCTTCCCACGCTTTTCGCCGCAGTGTAGTATCTTTTACATCGGCTAACAGAGAGTCAATGTCATTCGGAGTCACTTCTTTTCCGTCAATAGTGAATTTGTAGCCGTACAGTTTTTCCGTTTGCGCAGTACCGGCAGCAATCAGTTTTTTTACAAGATCGCCGGCCGATTCCGGATTTCCGGCAGCGAGGTAAAGTATTTTCTTTAATTGCTTTACCTGAATCGGAGTAAGATCCTTCTCCAAGGCGAGGTAGTTGCGAGCGCTTTCAATATTTTCCTGACTACCGGTGAACGCTGCCATGGCTTCATCCGCACGTCGTGCGTTAGCAGCATTCATCGTATCGCCTTCAATGATTCGCGTATTGAGTAACCACTGGCCTTCACTGGCAGCGGTATATAATTTCCGGTATTCCTGGTTGTACTGATCCAAAAATTGTTGTACTTCCTGTTGGTGTTGCTTGGACTGCGGATTACAGGAAAAGAAAATGGCGGCAATGGCAAGAATGAAGAGCGGTAATCGGTTCATGATTGTTTCGGTTAGCTGTTGCTAAAGGTAGAGGTCGCCTTCCAGATTAGAAAGCCTCCGGCGAATTTGAAATAACGAAATGAATTTACTATTTTTGTAATCCTAACGGGGGATTAGCTCAGCTGGCTAGAGCGTTTGCATGGCATGCAAAAGGTCATCGGTTCGACTCCGATATTCTCCACCCAAATCCCGCTTCGGCGGGATTTTTTTTGCTCCATTCGTGCTATTTAAGGACAGTCGTTAGTAGTTACTGTCCACTATGTATCCGGTTCGTTTTTCATCGCCAGCACCAACAATTATTAACAATTCAGCCTAAAGCCGCACTGGTTGCGACTTTCAGTTGATAATAACGGTAATTCGTTTTATATTGCTGTATCAACAATCACACTATTATGAAAAGGTTATTACTACTCTTTACAGGCATTCTGATTTCTTTTACTGCTTTTTCTCAGTGCACAACGACCAACGGAACCTCCTGCGTTTGCCCTACTGCAGGCGCAACGGACTGCGATTTATTGCCGGATATCGTGATTTCACGCGATGCCATCACCAATACCGGTGGATATACGGAGTATCCGCAATACAGCGCCGGAACCAGTCAGGCCTCACAAGGAGCTGACGATGGTCGACTACGCGTCAATGGTTCTACTCCAAACATTGGTTTTGGACCTATCGAGGTGCGCGGTGTGAATAAATGGGTGTGTGGAACAGACACCTTCACCACCTATCCTGGTGCCGGAGGATGTCCGGGCGGCTCAGATCCTAAGCAAATACTTAACCAACGTATCTATCATAAAAACGGCACGTTGATGCAATACAGCGACCGCCTGGCGGGAACGATGACTTACCACCCGTCCCACGGCCACCAGCATATTGATGATTGGGGAGTATATACCTTGCGACTACAGGACCCTAACCAACCGGACCCTACCAAGTGGTCGATTGTTGGTCGCGGCTCCAAACTAGCCTATTGCCTGCTTGACTTGAGCAGCTGCAATACCAGCACGGGCTATTGTCGCGACAGCAACAACACGGTATTGAATTCTACCAATCTACCCAACTATGGATTAGGTGGTGGCGCTTACGGTTGCTCCAACACATTACAAGGAATCTCTGCGGGTTATGTAGATACTTATTCCAAATCACTGGACGGCATGTGGGTCAACATTCCACTGGGAACATGCAATGGAAACTACTACATCGTCATCGAAGTAGATCCTAGAAAAAATTTCCGGGAACAAAATGAAAACAACAACGTGATGGCAGTGCCGGTCACGCTGACCCGCCAGAATGCACCGGGAACCGGCGTTGCTCAAATTATCGCTGATCGTCCATCAATGATTGTATCTGGAGATTCCGTGACGCTGACTGCCAATGCAGGGTTCTCTTATCTCTGGTCCACCGGAGCGACTTCACAATCAATCCGTGTTGGCGCCAGTGGTTCATATTCTGTTACGGTTACAGGTCCATGCGGCACAGCAACTTCTTCTGCATTCGCTGTTAACGTGGTTGCTGTAAATGGAGCCGCTGATCCGACCACCACATCGGCTACCCGTTGTGGTACCGGCAGTGTAACACTCACCGCTTCCGGTTCAGGGACCATTCGCTGGTACGGTGTACCTTCCGGCGGAACGCCAATTTTCACCGGCAATTCCTTTACTACGCCAAGTCTGGGCGTCACTACGACGTACTATGCCGAAAATGTAGAAGGAATAATCCAACCGGTCAACAGTGTAGGACCAGCTGCCAACACCATTGGTACTGGAGCTTACTATACCGGAACCACCACGCAGTACCAGGTATTTGACGCCTATTCTGCCTTCACTCTGCAGTCTGTGCGCGTTTATGCCGGTACTACCGCAAGCAGAACTTTCATTCTATACGACAAAGACATGTCTACCGTTCGCAGTACGACTGTAAGTGTACCTGCTGGTTCTTCCGTAGTTAACTTGAACTGGAACATTCCTGCCGGCGACTTTTATCGCCTCCAGGTTACGGGCGCAGCCAACTTGTACTACAATACTTCCGGAGTTACTTATCCATACACAGTACCTGGCATCCTTCAAATTCATAACTCTTCCGGCGGTCACAATAATTTCTATTACTGCTACGACTGGAAGGTCAAAGCGGCTGATATCGTTAGCGTAAGTGGTCGTGTTCCAGCAACAGCCACCATCACTGCAGGCCCCGCCGTTTCTTTCAGCGGTTTGAGTGCTTCCTATGCGGTTACCGCCGCACCGGTAACCTTGACCGGCAGTCCTTCCGGAGGCATTTTCTCCGGTCCCGGCATTTCCGGAAACACCTTCTCTCCTTCCGTTGCTGGTGTTGGCGGACCTTACACTATCACCTACAATTATTCCGATGCAAACAATTGCTCCGGAAATCAATCACAAACCACTACGGTTACTTCTTCCTATAATTGCGGAGTACCAACCGGTTTGACCGCCACCAATATCAAAACTACAACGGCGCGAATCAACTGGACATATGCTACTGCTCCGACTTTCCGCTTACGTTACCGTCGAGTAGGAAGCACGACCTATTCATATAAAACCTTTACCTATACACAAGGTGTAAACAATTACTTACTGACCGGACTTCGCAAGAACACCTCCTACGAAGTGGCCTTGCAAACCACCTGCACTTCCGGAAGTAGTGCATTCAGTACAACGCTTACTTTCCGAACAGCATCCTCAGGATTGCGCCTTGCCAACGGAACAACCGTCAGCTCGGACAGCGAAAAGTGCATCTTGTATCCGAACCCGGCAACCAACTTGATCTATTTTGCCTGCGATCAGGAGGAAGATCTGACTCAAGTTGATTTTGAGGTGTATGATGTAGTTGGAAAACAAATCATGAAAGGAAACAATGCCACCGGACAACTTGATATCTCCTCTATGAGTCCTGGCACTTACCTTCTAAAAGTGATCACACCGGACAGTATTGAATCGATGCGTTTCATCAAGGAGTAAGAATGAATTAACCGAGTACTAGCTTACATAAACACACCACACGATCCGGTTGTCTGTATTGGCGCTCCAAAAAGTGTCAATCCAGATAACCGGATTTTTTCCATAATTGAACTCCTTTACTCAAAAGTGATTTCAGTTCTTTGGGGTGGATGTCGGCAGCTTTTTTAAAGTTGAAACACGTCTTTCCCTTCAGACACTTCCAAAGCTCCGGTGCCGAACCTTCGAACTTATCAAAATCAGCATAAAGTGGGAACAGGTAAAAGCTGACCATGTCTTTACGTGCCACGGCCGAAGCGAAATACATGCCAGGAATTATTTTCTTCGTACTACCATACGGCACCGGTTTATTACCAATTATCTCAAAGGTGTCTTTCGAATCCTTGGCAATAACCATCGGAGGACAACAGTCCTTCAAGGCCTTAATAAGCAAATTGAAAATTTCAGCACGAGTTTCTACCGTCAATGGCATAAGCTTTACGTTGATTGATTGCCAATAAAATTAATAAATCGAATTTAATCACGAACGGTATTCCGGTAAGTTCTTCTACCTTTGAAGGAACTCATACTACCTACCCTATGTTTTCGTTTTGGGAAAGAGAATCGTTTTTCCATTCACCTGATGTGATTGTACTGGGAAGTGGAATCGTCGGCCTGAATGCCGCTATTCATCTCAAACAGATTTCACCTTCCCTTCGTGTCAGTGTAGCAGAACGAGGATTTCTTCCTTACGGTGCCAGTACGCGCAATGCAGGATTCGCCTGTTTCGGAAGCGCCTCAGAACTGATTGCCGATTTAGACATGCAATCGGAAGACACCGTCGTTCAGCTCATCGAAAAACGCTGGAACGGACTCCAACGACTGCGACGATTAATCGGCGATGACAACCTACGGTATGAACCGTTGGGAGGCTACGAGATTTTCACGCCATCCGATCAGTCTACGTTCGAGCGTTGCCTGGATAAACTTACTTACCTAAATAACATCGCCGGTTCGGTAACAGGGAAGCAAAACGTATTCTCTATAAAAGATGATGACATTTCCCGATTGGGTTTCCGTGGTGTCAGTCATATGTTGTTAAACAATCAGGAAGGCCAGCTGGACACCGGCGCAATGATGCAAGCCTTGCTGGCGCGTGCTCAGCAAGCAGGGGTCGAAGTGTATACGGGCGTTACGGTAACGGAAGTGCTCCACGAAGAAGACGGAATAGTATTACTGACGCAAAACGGATTCCGGTTGCCTTGCCGGCAGCTGCTGGTCGCTACCAACGGGTTTGCCAAATCGCTTTATCCGGAATTGGCCGTCGAACCGGCACGGGCACAAGTTCTGATCACTCATCCGATTCCCGGACTTAAACTACGTGGCAGCTTCCATTACGATGAGGGTTATTACTATTTCCGGAATGTTGGAGACCGGATACTTTTCGGCGGCGGACGAAACTTAGATTTCGATGGAGAACAAACCACCTCCATGCAATTGACCGAAACGATCCAGCATCGACTGGAGCAGCTGCTGCAGGAACTGATTTGCCCCTACACGGAAACGACTATCGATATGCGCTGGAGCGGTATCATGGGAATGGGAACTACGAAAACAGCCATCCTTGAACGAATAAACCCTCGTACGGTATGTGCTGTCCGTATGGGCGGTATGGGTGTAGCAATTGGCGGATTGATCGGTGAAGAAGCCGCTGAATTGATCTTGAAGGGACTTTAAACCTGTTAACATCCGCGGGTAAAAGTACCTACCAACTTCACCTGACGTCCACGTCCGTTTCCTACCTTTGACGTCGCACCATTTTCAACGTACTTGAACAGGACCATCCTTCGACTGTTGCCATTTTACGGCGTGCTCGTCATCCTCTTCACGATGAACGCATGCCGACCTGCACGCTATGTCGTTGACGATGCCACCTTGCTGCGACGTAACGCAGTACACATCGATACACTTTTATTTGAAAAAGACGATCTTCAATCGTACATCAAACAAAAACCAAACCGGCGGGTTTTGGGTGCTTTTTATCCTTACATGTATTTTTATTATAAAGGATCAAAAGGTAAACCTTCCGGCTTTAAAAATTGGCTGAAAGAAATCGGCGAAGAACCCGCCATTCTGGATACGGCGTTGATTCGCAGGTCGGCCAATCAGCTGGACCTTTATCTGAAAAAGCACGGCTTCTTCAACTCGGGCGTAACGACATCCATTGACACCATCAAGAAAAGAGCCGTAGTGAATTACAGGCTGAGTACAGGCCGGCCTTATTTGCTTCACGAAATAACCATCACTTCGCTCGACTCCTTGCTACTACCCCACCTACCTGAAATACGGCAAGGTACATTGCTTAAGAGCGAAGAACGCTACAACGAAGAAACCTTCGAAAAAGAACGGGACAGGATAACGCTGTTATTAAAAAACAAAGGCTATTTCTCCTTCTCAAAAAACTACATTACGTTCCGGGTCGACACGAATATCAGCGGCTTCCGCGCTGACCTTCAGATTTACCTTAACCGGCCCAATGAAAACCTGATTGGCAAAAACGGCGTACTTCCGGCGTATCATCACCCGTACCATTTCCGGGAAATTTATATTCAGTCTGATTTTGATCCGAAAGACCCGGAATTGTCCCGTCCGCGTGACACAACCTTGTATAACCAGTACAATTTCCTTTCTGCAGGCGGTACGCAAACCCTTCGCGAAAGTGCGCTGTCCGAGTGTATTTTTTTTAAAGAAGGTGATGTTTTCAATCAGGACGAAGTCAACTATAGTTATCAGCGCATTCAGAACCTGAGTGTTTTCAAGTACATCAACATTAGCTTCCGGGAGGTTCCGCGCGATTCGGTACAACCGTATTACCTACTCGACGCCTACCTCAACATGTCGGCCATGGCACGTCAGGATTTCACGGTAGAAGCTGATGCGACCAACACCGGCGGTAACCTTGGCCTCGCCGGCTCGTTCGGTTATCGCAATAAAAATCTTTTCCGAGGCGCTGAAGTTTTTGAATTCAAGATCAAAGGCGGCGTACAATCGTTGCCCAACTTCACCGATTCTACCATCCAGAAAAAACTGTTCTTTTTCAACACGTATGAACTGGGGCCCGAAATGTCGCTGCAGTTCAAACATTTTCTACTCCCCGACTTCATCACGCGGAACCACAATGTCCGACGGATGAATCCAAGGACGATTATTACCGCAGGATACAATCTACAAGACCGTCCCGACTACCGGCGATCGATCATGAAGTTATCAATGGCGTATACCTGGCGAAGGAACGCCAAGAAAAGTTTTGCGTTCAGTCCGGCGGAAATTAATTCCGTCTATGTAAATAAATCAGCCGCTTTTCAGGCGCAGCTGGACAGTCTGCGCGATCCGCAACTGCAGTACAGTTATGACACACACCTGATCACGGCCATGCGCTTCAGCTATGTGTTTTCCGGACAAACTCCTGCTAATACCAGCTTCCTTTACTTCAGGACCAATTTTGAATCGGCTGGCCTGCTGATGCGTGCGCTTACCAACCCGTTGAATCTTCAACAAAACAGTCAAGGCATCTATGAGTTCGTAGGCATACCCTATTCCCAATATATCAAGCCGGAGATTGACATCAGTTATCACCAGGTCTTCAATAAAAACAGCTCTTTGGTATACCGTGTGAATGCCGGTATAGGAATTCCATACGGCAATTCAAGTGCGCTTCCATTTGAGAAAAGTTATTTTGTTGGGGGAGCTAATAGTATGCGCGCCTGGATTGCATATACACTGGGCCCAGGCTCCTACCTCAATAATCAAGGCATCGAACAAAGCGGCGACATCAAGATGGAGACCAATATCGAGTACCGTTCCTACCTCTTAAAATTCATGGGAAGCGGCTCCATTGAAGCAGCAGTGTTTACTGATATCGGAAATATCTGGACCTTGAACAAAGATGACAATCGACCCGGTTCACAATTCAAAGCCGGTCAATTTGTACAAGATGTAGGCGTCGGCAGCGGACTAGGTTTCCGATTCAACTTCAGTTTCTTCATCTTACGACTGGATATGGCAGTAAAAATGCGTGACCCCGGACTCGAAGAAGGTAGTCGCTGGGTATACGGAAAACAGAAGTTTGTCATCGGTGATGTCACGCCCAACCTAGCCATTGGATATCCGTTTTAAGCCGACTACCGATCCGGTATAATTCTGATTACCAGCAGTTTCAGTTTACAAATTTCTGTAGTAGTTTTACATCCTCATTCACCCACGAAAAATATGTCTTATTCCTCCATTGTTGAACTGTTAGGCGCCTCCGCCGATAACCTGTTGAAGCATGAATGCAACGGCATTCGTAAAGACATGCTTCACCTTCCGGGAAGTGATTTCACGGACCGCGTCTTTATAGGAAGCAACCGATCCAATCCGGTATTACGAAGTCTGGAATCGATGTACAGTCACGGCCGCCTGGCCAACACCGGTTATCTCTCCATCCTTCCGGTCGACCAGGGCATTGAACATTCAGCAGGAGCTTCCTTCGCTCCGAATCCTATTTATTTCGATCCGGAAAACATTGTAAAGCTGGCTATCGAAGGCGGCTGTAATGCTGTCGCCTCCACGTTCGGCGTGTTGGGTATGGTGGCACGCAAATACGCTCACCGCATTCCCTTCATCGTCAAGATCAACCACAACGAATTCCTTAGTTATCCGAATAAGTACGATCAAATCATGTTCGGCAATGTGAAAGATGCCTGGAATATGGGCGCGGTAGCGGTCGGTGCAACCATCTATTTCGGCTCCGAAGAATCGGCGCGACAGATCCAGGAAGTGAGCGAAGCATTCGAGTATGCTCACGAACTCGGCATGGCTACTATCCTTTGGTGCTACCTACGTAATCCGGGTTTTAAAAAAGACGGTACAGATTATCATACCTCCACTGACCTTACCGGCCAGGCCAATCACCTCGGTGTTACGATTCAGTCGGACATTATCAAGCAAAAGTTACCTACCAACAATGGCGGATACACCGCTATCAATTTCGGTAAGACCCATCCGAAAGTTTATTCCGAATTGACCACCGATCATCCGATCGACCTTTGCCGTTACCAGGTGGCCAATTGTTACATGGGTCGTGCCGGTCTCATCAATTCTGGCGGCGAATCAAAAGGAGCCAGTGATTTATCGGAAGCAGTGACCACTGCTGTGATCAATAAGCGGGCGGGCGGACAAGGTCTTATTTCCGGACGCAAAGCTTTCCAAAAGCCCATGAAAGACGGTGTCGCGCTGTTGCAAAAGATTCAGGATGTTTACCTGGCACCGGAAATTACGATTGCCTGATTCTTTACACCAACTCTTATTTCAACACCATGCCTTGGTTCAAACGCAATAAAGAAGGTATCACCACTTCCACGACGGAGAAGAAAGAAACTCCGGAAGGACTTTGGTATAAATGCCCATCTTGTAAACATATCGTTCCTACAAAAGAGCACATCGAGCGCAAATACGTTTGTGTAGAGTGCGGCTTTCACGACCGTATCGGCTCGGCCGAATATTTTGAAATTCTGTTTGACGACAATCACTTCACTGAATTGAATGCAAACATGACATCGAAAGATCCGCTGGAGTTCACGGATACAAAAAAATATACCAGCCGAATCGCAGACACGCAAAAGAAAACAGGAATGAAGGATGCAATCCGCACTGCCTACGGCAAGGTGGAAGGCGAAGATCTTGTCATTGCCTGTATGGACTTCGGCTTTATCGGTGGTTCGATGGGCTCCGTCGTCGGAGAAAAAATTTCGCGTGCCATCGATCACGCGTTGGCGCACAAGACGCCTTTATTAATCATCTCGAAATCGGGCGGTGCCCGGATGATGGAAGCGGCCTTTTCCTTGATGCAGATGGCAAAAACCTCCGCGAAACTAACCTTGTTATCCGAGGCCGGTATACCTTATATATCGCTCTTGACGGATCCGACAACCGGTGGCGTAACCGCCTCGTACGCTATGTTGGGCGACCTAAATATCGCTGAGCCTAAGGCACTTATCGGTTTTGCAGGTCCTCGGGTGGTTAAAGAAACCATTGGAAAAGACCTTCCCAAGGGCTTTCAAACGGCCGAATTCGTACTGGAACATGGTTTTCTGGACCATATTGTGGATCGCCGGGAGTTAAAATCGAAAATGGCACAATTACTACGTTTCTTCAAAAATTAATGCAGGATTTTGCAGATACGGGGGAAAAGCGTATCTTTGCACCTCAATTTAACGACCTTAGAAGTACCCAGCAATGAAGCTTACATCTGTAGAAAAGAAGGAAAATTTCAAGAC
>CAINVI010000108.1 GCA_903854075.1 Candidatus Pollutiaquabacter sp.
TAATACAACATCGACTTTTCTTTGTTCCCGGCCTGATCCGCTGCCAAAGCTGCATTCAAAATCGTTGAAGTGTCATTCGGCTCCATCTGCATCGCCGTTTCAAACGCACTTAATGAACCTGCAAAGTCCTTCTGCTCGAACTTTTTTACCCCCTCATTGAACTGGTACGAAAATGTTTTCGGTAACCGCTCCAGTTCGATCTCCAGTCGCCATTCGTTTTTAGGATCCAGTTCGTTTGCCTTTTTGAACGACTCGTAAGCCGTCAGCAGGCAATTGTTACAAAGACTTCCGTATTTCGGGTCGTTGTACAGCGCACTGTAAATCAATCCCCTGTAATACCAGGTCTTGGCCATTCCCATGGACTGCTCATGCACAGCGGCTTCATCAATGGCTTCCTTCGCTTTGTCGTATTGCTGGTAAGGCTCCTTCCAGAAATTATAGGCAGTTTGAACTTTTGCCTTCTGTGAAAAGGCATAACTTGCTGACAACGAAAATGCTATCGCTACTAAAAAAAGCTTCTTCATTTCTTTTTTGGTAAATTATTATGTTAAGTTTAACTATTTCTTACTCAACCGGTGGAACTTCCGATTGGTTATCCAATGCTGCATCCGGTGCATTTTGATCAGGTGCGTCGGAAACGCCGCCGTCTGCATTCAAGACCTGCTTTTCCTCTTCATCAACTTCCACCTTGGCAATAGATGCGATTGCATCTTCATCATCCAATCGGATCACTTTAACGCCTTGCGTAGCACGACCCATGACACGAATTTCGGTCATGTCCATCCGGATCGTAACCCCGGACTTCGTCATGATCATCAAATCGTCGTTCTCTTCCACTACCTTGATGGCTACCAGATTTCCGGTCTTGTCCGTGATGTTGATGGTTTTTACACCTTTTGCTCCACGATTGGTTTTACGGTATTCATCGACTTCGGAACGCTTTCCGTACCCCTTTTCTGAAACAACCAGCAAGGATTCTTTCACTGTATCATTTACACACACCATGCCAATCACCTCGTCATCGGAGCCATCCAGTGAAACGCCTTTCACGCCGATGGAATTGCGACCCATTGGACGGACCGTTTCCTCATCAAATCGAACCAGCTTGCCTTTTCGCGTCGCCAGCATGATTTCATTTTTGCCGTTGGTCAATCGCGCTTCCAGCAAATGATCACCGTCTTCAATGCTAATGGCATTGATTCCGCTGGCGCGAGGACGTGAATACGCTTCAAGCGCCGTCTTTTTGATGGTGCCATTTTTGGTACACATCACGATGAAGTTCTGGTTAATATATTCTTCATCCTCCAAGGTTTTCACATTAATGAATGCTTTCACCTTATCATCAGGCAGTATGCTGATCAAGTTCTGGATCGCACGACCTTTGGAAGTTTTGTTGCCTTCCGGAATCTCATACACCTTTAACCAATGACAACGGCCCTTTTCGGTGAAAAACAGCATGTAGTTATGCGTAGAGGCCACGTAGATGTGTTCGACAAAATCCTCATCTCTGGTGGAGCTTCCGCGGGCACCTCGACCACCACGTCCTTGCGTACGGTATTCAGTCAGCGCGGTGCGCTTGATATATCCCATGTGAGAGATCGTGATCACCACGTCTTCGTCGGCAATCATGTCTTCCATGGAAATCTCGTCGCCGGTGTAAACGATTTCCGTGCGACGCTCGTCACCGTATTTGGAACGAATCTCCGTGAGTTCGTCCTTGATAATGTCCATTCGCAACGACTCATTGGCCAGAACATCTTTGTAGTAATCGATCAGCTTTTTGAGTTCGGCATATTCGTCACGGATCTTGTCACGCTCCAGACCTGTCAAGCGCTGAAGACGCATTTCAAGAATGGCCTTGGACTGAATTTCACTCAACCCGAACTTCTCCATTAACCCGTCCTGTGCGATATTCGGGGTCTGTGATGCACGGATCAACGCAATTACCTCATCCAGATGATCCAGTGCAATCAATAATCCTTCGAGGATATGTGCACGTTTTTCGGCCTCGGACAATTCGTATTGCGTACGGCGGATAACGACTTCGTGACGGTGATTTACGAAATGAACCAGCTGATCTTTAACGTTCAACATCATCGGACGACCACCCACAAGGGCAACGTTATTGACGCTGAAAGAGGTTTGTAATCCGGTGAACTTGTAAAGGTTATTCAGCACTACGTTCGCGATCGCATCACGACGCAATTCATAGACGACACGGATACCGTCGCGATCACTTTCGTCACGTATATCGGAAATCCCCTCGATTTTCTTTTCGTTGATCAGGTCTGCCGTACGCTTGATCATCTCTGCCTTATTGACCTGGAAAGGAACTTCGGAAACAATGATCCGCTCACGACCGTTCTCAGTCTGCTCAATGATGGCGCGTGCACGCATGACAATCTTACCGCGACCGGTATGGAACGCCTCTTTAACGCCACCGTAACCATAGATAATACCACCCGTAGGGAAATCAGGTGCCTTGATGAACTTTATCAGTTCATCGATTGTAATGTCTTTATTATCAATGTATGCAATAGTGCCATCGATAACTTCGGTAAGGTTATGCGGAGCCATATTGGTGGCCATACCCACGGCAATACCGGAAGCACCATTGATAAGTAGATTAGGCACTTTGGCAGGCAGCACGGTCGGTTCCTGCAAGGAATCATCAAAGTTCAAGGTAAAATCGACCGTCTCCTTGTCAATATCGGCCAGCATTTCCTCGGCCAACTTACGTAACCGGGCTTCGGTATATCGCATTGCCGCAGGACTGTCCCCGTCCATCGATCCGAAATTTCCTTGTCCGTCAATCAACGGATAACGAAGACTCCAAACCTGTGCCATCCGCACCATTGCATCATACACGGATCCATCACCGTGCGGGTGATATTTTCCTAATACCTCACCCACAATACGCGCCGACTTCTTGTACGGACGATTACTCATAAGGCCCAGGTCAAGCATGCCGTAAAGCACCCGACGGTGCACCGGCTTCAAGCCATCGCGCACATCAGGCAGTGCACGTGATACGATAACCGACATCGAATAATCGATGTAGGCAGTCTTCATTTCTTCTTCAATGTTGATCGGTATGATCTTTTCTCCTTCAGCCATTCTGCTCGGAATTAAAATTGTAAGGTGCTAACGATATTTTCCACGAAAGTGGCCGTAGAAAAGCGTTTCAGCATGGTTTATAATTGGTCTTGGGTCGCCAAATTGGCGGTGTTAAAGTGCCTCTAATTTACGGAAAAATAGCCAAAATTGGAAGATTTCTTCAAACAGAATTTTGTTGAAAAAAGAGACTGACCGTTTGGCAGTCCTACGGGTTTTGCACGTTACTTGCTAGGTATAATTACGTAAAAGAACCGGGAAAATTGTTGATATCTTAAGGCCAGAAAAACGAACCCGGCCGACATTTCAGCGTAATACCCAAAAAACACACCAATTATGGAAGCCAAATTCTCACCCCGTGTAAAAGATGTAATCACCTTCAGTCGCGAAGAAGCGTTGCGCCTGGGGCATGACTACATCGGCTGTGAACATCTTCTGCTGGGCTTGATCCGTGAAGGTGAAGGA
>CAINVI010000109.1 GCA_903854075.1 Candidatus Pollutiaquabacter sp.
CGCCACTGATTCCGTGTGTAATCCAATTTTTAGCACCATTTAATACCCAATGATCGCCATCCTTCTTTGCCACACACTGCATGCGCATCGCATCGGAACCGGTATTTGCTTCGGTGAGCCCCCAGGCACCAATCCATTCGCCGGAAGCCAGCTTAGGCAGGTATTTTTTCTTTTGCTCTTCGTTACCAAACATCAAAATATGTCCGGTACACAAGGAGTTATGTGCCGCCATAGAAAGTCCTACAGATCCGCAAACTTTTGCGACCTCAACGATCGCGGTCATGTATTCATAATAACCCAGCCCTGCGCCACCATATTCTTCGGGCACCAATATACCCATGAGGCCTAACTCACCCATCTTGTGAAAAAGCTCCTTGGGAAAATACTGCTGCTCATCCCATTCCATGAACTGCGGACGAATATGTGTCTCGGCAAATTTCCGGACCGTCTCTGCAATCATGTGTTGATTTTCAGTACTACTGAAATCCATAGTATTTTAAATTAATAGTTGACTACTGTATAAATATCCTGACTGTGTGCCGACAGCACATCTCGCCCATTTAAAAAATCTAGTCCGACCACGAATGCAAATCCAGTCACCTCACCCTTCAATTGACGCACCAATGATGCAGCCGCCGCAGCAGTGCCACCGGTCGCCAGTAAGTCATCGTGAATAAGTACGCGTGCACCGGCCGGAATGGCATCCTCATGAATTTCCACTACAGCACTTCCATATTCCAACTGATACTCATAAGAAATGGTACGTGCCGGAAGTTTGCCTTTCTTCCGTATAGGTATGAACGGAACGTTAAATTTTTGCGCTATCAGCATACCAAATAAGAATCCACGACTTTCGACTCCGACCACCGCATCAACCTGTTTATTACTAAACGCGGAATACATCGACGCAGCGATTTCATCACACAGCTTCGCATCCATCAAAATCGGCGTAATATCCTTAAAAAGAATGCCGGGTTGAGGGAAATCTGGAATGTCTCTGATGACAGATCTTACGCGCTC
Source organism: Candidatus Pollutiaquabacter sp. (assembly GCA_903854075.1). Lineage (GTDB taxonomy): Bacteria > Bacteroidota > Bacteroidia > AKYH767-A > 2013-40CM-41-45 > Pollutiaquabacter. The sequence goes on from CAINVI010000109.1 coordinate 1,021, forward strand.
TTCGATGGACATAGATGCCGGAATAGAATTAATGCAACTTAAGGTAAGGCACAATTTTACGGTAAATTTCGCCTGTTACCAAGGGAAGGGACTGTAATTCATCAACACTTCGGAAAGAATGTTGTTTCCTGTACGTGCAAATTTGACGGGCCATTTTACTGCCGACGTAGGGATGCATCCGCAACGAATCTTCCGGCATACTGTTCAATGTAAGATATTGCCGAACTCCGCCGCTTAGCAGATGTACTTGTGGCAATAATACTGTCCAAACGGAATCGTCAACCCCATACACTTCACGAACCTGATCCAACATTAAAAACCCGCCTAACCGATTTCTGTAACGGACTATTCGTCCGGCGAGCACCGGTCCGATTCCGCGCAGCTGTACCAGCGACGCCGAGTCGGCAGCGCCAATATCCAGTTTCTCCGTTTTTTTTTCCGATCGCACTTTATTTTTTACCGGCAAACTATCTGGTAATTGCGCATACGGCAACCAGCTAATGATTTGCGCCGGATCAACCACCTTGATTTTCATCAAATCTCGTTTACTGCGAAACACCATGCCTCGATCGCGGAAACGTACAATAGCAGCGGCTTGTTTGGGAGACAATCCTAAACGGCGCCAGCCCGCTGTGTTCAAGGTATTGGGATCAAAAGGGAATAACGAGGAAGTACGCGTATTACGACCAATTCCATTCGCTCTGCCACTATCCTCTTGCGCCGAATCCGAAACTGCAACAACACGAAGCAAGGAATCACCAACCAAAACGATGCGCGACCAATCTTCAGGCAATCCCGGCTCATGGACATAACGCATGTAGTAAAGGACTCCTACTTCAATGAAAAGTAATACTGAAAGCAAATAAAAGCCCCTACGCTCGCGCAAGGAAAATGTAAAATGATCCTTCCAACGCGGCTTGAAAAATTGTTTTTTTCGTTTCGCAGTCATGGCTGCGAAGTACGATCACCACATTAGAGTGCGCCAACCAATATTAGCTGTTTTTTAATCTCTTCCAGTCCTTGCAAAAAACTTCGCGGACGAAAATCCAGTTCACGCTCGGCTTTTGTAATGATAAAACCGGTGACCGGCGGACGCTTAGCAGGCTGATTCAGCGCTGCTGACGATACTGGCTGAATATAGGAAGAGTCTAACTTGAAGAAAGCGGCAACGATCTTTACCATATCAAGAATACACATCGTTTCACGGCCAGAAACATGAAATAATCCGGGGGCCCGACGAACACCTGCGGTTATGCAGGCTTCTGCCAAATCTTCGGCAAGCGTCGGCGAACGAAACTGATCATTGATTACAGTAATAGCTTGCTTATTCCGCAGCGCGTTGTATGTCCACAACACCACATTGGAGCGACTATTATCATCTACAACACCATAGATAATTATGGTCCGCAATATCGACCAAGAAATCCCACTATTCATCACCACTTGCTCACCCTGCCATTTCGTTTCCGCATAATGACTTAGCGGATTAGGTGTGTCCAATTCGGTATAGGGTCCGGAGACCCCATCAAAAACAAAGTCCGTTGAAAGGTGCACCAGATGAGCGTTGAAAACTCTGCAAGCACCAACAAGGTGCTGAACAGCCGTAACATTCAACGATACCGCCTCGTCTATTCTCGTCTCACAGGCATCGACATTCGTCAACGCAGCAGTATTGATTACAACATCCGGTTTCCATTTACCAAGAACCTCATCAACCTGCTCCTTGGAGGTGATATCTAACGATTCATAGTGATAACCCTCCTGAACGCGCATGCGATTGCTCCCCTTCGCTGTAGAGATACAGCGCACATCGTTTCGCCCCAAAAGCGAATAAATGATTTTCTGCCCCAGCAGCCCGTTGCTTCCGGTGACCAAGATGGTTTTCATCAGTGAATAATCGCTTTAAAACGAGTGACCTGATCTTGCGTTCCCAATACAAATAATTTCGCATCCGGAAACATCAGTGAATCCGGTGAAGGATTAATTTCATATTCACCGTCACCGCGCTTCATCGCTATGATATTAGCGCCTGTCTTATTGCGGATCTCCAATTCCCGGATTGATTTGTTTTGCATAGAACTCGGCAACGTGCTACACAGGATTTCCTCCAGGCGGACATTAAGTGTTCCAGTGATATGATCAATTAACTCTAGCACATCCGGCTTGGTAATCAGGGCAGCCATATGCGTACCGCCAATCCGGTCCGGCATAATAACATTGTCTGCACCAGCCCGCTTTAATTTGTGCTCGGAAGCATCGTCACTTGCCCGACTGATGATTTTCAACTTCGGACTACGGTCCCGAGCAGTAAGCACCACGAAGACATTAGAAGCATCACTCGGTAGTGCCGTTATGAGTGCTGCAGCACGATCGATACCTGCTTCCTCCAGAATTTCGTCGCGCGTAGCATCGCCTTCAACGAAGAGCAAATTTCCTTCCTCGCGCATACCGGCGATGATGTCTGCATTAGCTTCAATTGCTACGAAGGTCAGACCTTCTGCACGAAGTTGATCACACGCCTGACGACCGTTTCGGCCATAACCACAGACGATGACATGGTTGCTGAGTTTCTGTACTTCTTTGTTCACCTTATAGTGTCTAAAATAAATTTGAAATTCACCTTCAATAATATACCTCGTAATAACCGAGATTGCATAAGCAAAAGAGACAAGACTAAATAGAATGAGAAAGACGGTAAACATCTTTCCGGACATATCGAGCTCATAGACTTCTCTATAACCGACAGTGGCTACCGTGATAACAGTCATGTAAATGGCATCCAGTAATGGATAACCCTCCAGCAGCATGTAGCCTGAAATTCCAATCAGCAACACTCCTAACACCAGAAAGATAGCCGTATACAGTCGACGGAAATAAAAAAAATTGACACGTATAGATTTCAAGTTGCGGCGCTGCATTTCACCAAAAATAAGAAGTCTTCAAATACTCCCATCCATAACATCAAAAAGTTATAAAAATCATTTTTCAACGCAAACGGTACATCCAGATTCCCGCTCCATGCGTACCGGCAAAAAGCAGCCGATTAACAGAATCAATGACAATATCCGAGATGAAAACCGGGTGCATATTCAGATTCGGTATGGCGTGAGGCGGCGAAATATCCAAATTAAAATCTGCCCATTTTCCGTTATTGTCCGTAGCCCAAACACCATGATGCGTTGCCGCATACAGCACAAAACTGCGCGAAGGATCGAAGCACAATGCATTCACATCACCGTCCAACGGCAGTCCGGAAGAAAAATCCTTCCAGGAAAAAGTGCTGTCGCTGTCCAATTTGCCAATCATGGCTTTTACAGCACCTCCGCCACGAAACCCAACAATAATCAGGTCGGGATCAGCAGGATGAATAGCCAGCGATGAAATCGACGTCCAGGATGCTCCTCGAAGACCCTTGGAAATATCGGTCCATGTTAATCCATCGTCAACAGAACGAAATAATTTGGATCTCACTTCCTCTTTCCAACAAGGCTGCGCATAAGCGGCATAAATAATCTTGGGATTTGATGGCGATACTGCAATAGCAATAATCTTATCCGAACCCGACCCTGGCACACCTAAACGCTTCCAGGTCTGCCCACGATCCTGCGAGCGATAAACATCGCCATATCCCGAATATAATTTATTGGCATCAAAAGGATCAAGGGCAAACGGCCTAAGGTACTCCGCGGGTTGATTGCGCGGCATCATAAGCATTTTCCATGTCTTACCGCCATCGACCGAAATATGATTGAGATTATTATTACCGTCGGTTGCATGGAGTAGCATAGAATCACCG
>CAINVI010000110.1 GCA_903854075.1 Candidatus Pollutiaquabacter sp.
CTGCATTGAACGCGTTGGGAAAGTCACCGAACCGAAACCGCACGAAAGCTACGACTCGACCTTCATGGTTAAGGTCTTTGAATTTGAAAAGTCGGCAACTTTCAGGCAGAAAATAAAATTTAAAGGTGAACCCTGCACCATTAAAGGCCGCATTGAATATCAGGTCTGCAAGGAATCCTGCATTTTCCAGGAAGAAGAATTCAGCTTCACACTGAGTGGCACTTCTCAAGAAAAGTCTACTCCGGCCTTGGAAGAAATTGTTCCAGTCGCCGTGGACACTGTTGCTATCCATGATGCACAAGATTCCTCTACAACGAACAATACTGATTCCAGCTCCACGGCTGCGCTGATTGCCGATGACGGCTGCGGCAGCGGTGGAAACAGCAGCGAGCAAGGCGCAGAAGGATTGTTTGGCATTTTCATCGCTGGTGTGTTGGGCGGCTTGCTGGCGTTGCTCACGCCGTGTGTTTTTCCAATGATTCCGATGACCGTAAGTTTCTTCACGAAACGAAGCGGCAATCGCTCTAAAGGAATTCGCAATGCAATCATTTATGCACTTTCGATTATCGGCATTTATGTTTCACTGGGATTGCTGGTCACAATGATCTTCGGCTCGGATGCGCTCAATGATTTAGCCAGTAACGCCTTCTTCAACATGGCGTTCTTCATCATCTTCGTCATCTTTGCCATTTCATTTTTCGGTGCATTTGAAATCACGTTGCCGAGCTGGATGATCAATCGAGCAGATTCAGCGAGTGATCGCGGTGGACTGATTGGTATTTTCTTCATGGCATTCACACTTTCACTGGTGAGTTTCTCTTGTACTGGTCCGATCATCGGTACATTGCTGGTGGAAGCTGCGCACGGAAGAAGTTACATGGGTCCGTTGGTGGGAATGTTCGGCTTCTCCTTTGCACTGGCTGTTCCTTTTGCCTTGTTTTCGCTATTCCCGGGCTGGTTGAATTCATTACCAAAATCCGGAGGATGGTTGAACACCGTAAAAGTGACGCTGGGATTTATCGAACTCGCACTGGCACTGAAGTTTCTTTCGAATGTCGACCTCGCCTATCACTGGGGAATTCTAAAACGCGAGACTTTCATTGTATTGTGGGTTACTATCTTTGGCATGCTGGGCTATTATTTACTGGGGAAAATCAAACTGTCCCACGACAGTGATTCCAGCCACATCGGTATCGGCCGGTTACTTTCCGCATTGTTATCACTGAGCTTTGCCCTCTATCTGTTGCCTGGAATCTGGGGCGCACCGTTGAAACTCATCAGCGGATTTCCACCGCCTGATTTTTATAAAGAATGGAAATCCGGCGATGAAGGCGATTGTCCGCACGACATGTTGTGTTTTAAAGATTATGACGAAGGTATGCGCTACGCCAAAGCTCAAGGCAAACCGGTCATGATTGATTTCACCGGTTGGAGCTGCGTGAATTGTCGTAAGATGGAAGACAATGTCTGGAGCGATCCGAAAGTACTCAAGAAACTTTCCGAACAATACGTCCTTATTTCCCTATACGTAGACGACAAGACACCGCTACCGGCCGATCAACAGACGGTATCTACAACCACCGGAAGAAAAATTCGCACCACCGGAAACAAGTGGAGTGATTTACAGGCATCCGTGTACAATACCAACAGCCAGCCGTATTATGTACTGTTGGATAACGAAGGTAATCAGCTGGCCTTACCGCGAGGCTATACGCCGGACATTGAAACATACGCCGCGTTTCTGGACGAAGGACTTTGCCGTTATGAAAAAAGAAAACGTTAATCGGGTACTTCTCCCCTTCGCTTAAACCGGCGGCTAAATTCGCCGTATTCAATTCTTTCAATAACACCCGCTGTCAACGCAGCCGACTGATTCTTTCTCAATAACCACTCATGCAACGAAAATTCATCACCAACCTGCTCCTGGTTCTCGCCTTGAACCTGTTGGTGAAGCCATTTTGGATTCTCGGCATCGACCGTGCGGTACAGAATGCAGTGGGTACAGAGCAATACGGATTTTATTATGCGATTTTTAATTTTTCTTTTCTGCTAAATATCCTGCTCGATCTTGGCATCACCAATTTCAACAATAAAAATATCGCGCAAAACAATCACTTACTCTCGAAGCATTTCGCGAGCATTGTGATGTTGCGCATATTACTGGCCGTCGTATTTTCGGTAATCACCTTATTGGGTGGATGGATGATTGGCTATACGGCCGATATGCTGAAGATGCTGGTCGCCGTACTATTCAATCAGATTCTAATATCGTTTATCATGTACCTGCGCTCCAACCTGGCAGGTCTTCATCAATTCAAAACAGACAGTGTTATTTCCATTCTGGACCGACTGATCATGATTGTGATTTGCGGATTTCTGCTGTTGACCCACAGTGAGCCCGGCAGTTTCCAGCTGAAATGGTTTATTTACGCGCAGACAGCAGCCTATCTTATCACCTTTTTCATCACCTTTTTCATTGTTCTGGACAAGGCTAAAGTGCGTCGTTTCACCTGGCGCTGGCCCTTCTTTGTGATGATTCTAAAAAAGAGCTATCCGTACGCCGTACTGGTTCTACTGATGACTTTTTACAACCGTATTGATGGTGTTATGTTGGAACGCCTATTACCGTTTCGCGTAGGCGCTGTAGAGGCTGGAATTTATGCGTCCGCCTATCGCCTGCTGGACGCAGCAAATATGATTGCCTTTCTTTTCGCCGGTCTGTTGTTACCCATCTTTGCACGCATGATAAAACTGAAGGAAAGTGTAGAGGAGATCGCCGACCTCTCCTTTTCATTACTGGTCATTCCGGCAATGATCGTTTCCTGCTGCTGTGCATTCTTCAGTTACGAGATGATGGATCTGCTCTACGAAGGAAGTTATATCGACGAGTCGGCGAAGGTTTTCCGAATTCTCATGTGCTGTTTTGTCCCGATTGCCAGTACGTATATCTACGGCACCTTGCTCACAGCTAATGGAAATCTCCGGCAGCTGAATATTATGGCGAGCACCGGCATGCTGATCAACATTCTGCTTAATTTCATTTTGATTCCGCGCTACTCGGCTACCGGTGCTGCAGTATCAAGTATTGTGACACAATCCTTTACGTGTTTAGCACAGGTGATCATGGTACGACGCACCTTTCGGTTCACACCGAATTATACCTTGTGGTTGAGAATACTACTCTTCATTGGACTTTGCATAGGCATCAATTATTCCGTTCACCAACTTCCGGTGCACTGGATGGTGCAATTCGTCATTAGTGCAGGCGCATGTTTCGGCAGCGCATTCTTACTGCACCTGATCAGCCCAAGAAATATCTACCGGATCGTTCGGTACGAAGAAGCCTGACGACGATTCACTGAGAATAGCTAATCGCTTGTTTTATAGTAATTTGCGAAGCCTGTAAAGGCCGCTTTACGTTTCCAAATTCGCTTTACTTTCCTAACTTTGGCTTCCCGTTCAGCCGTCTACATGTTTCAACCATCCAGGGAAACCAACTATTTGGAATCCACGAGTTTAGTCGTGACGGCTTTCCGTTGGCGTAAACCGTTGGTCATTTTATCCCTGCTGGCGGCAATTGGATCCTTCATTTTTTCCGGACCGGCATTTATCACTCCGAAATACAAAGCGTCTGTCGTTTTTTTCCCTCCTGCGACCAACTCCTTGAGCCGCGCTTTATTGACCGATAATTCTTCCGAAAAGCAAGACATTCTCGCCTTTGGCGCAGAAGCCGAAGCGGAGCAGATGCTACAATTATTGAATTCGGATGTGATCCGGGAGAAGATCACCAAAAAATTCGGTTTAATGGAGCATTACGGTATACGAAGCGATGAAGCATATCCGATGACGATGTTAACCGAAGAATACCGCGACAACATCTCCTTCTCGCGTACAGAATTCATGTCTGTTCGCATTGATGTCTTGGATATCGACCCTCAGCTCGCTGCCGATATCGCCAATGATATTGCCGCACTATTAGACTCTACCAAAAACAGCATTCAAAAAGCCAGAGCGGAAGAAGCCCTTACCATTGTCGAGCAAGCTTACATAGAAAAATCAACATCCATCCGAGTAAAAGAGGATTCGCTCAATAGCATTCGTGCGATCGGCATTTTCGACTACACGAATCAATCCGCCATTTGGAGTGAAGAGTATGCACATTCGTACGCTACACTAAACAACGAAAAGGCCGCGCTGGGCGTTCTGGAAAATCATCACGGTAAAAACTCTAACGACACATCTGTCATCAATACACGTGCACGGATTGCAGGTGCAAATGCACGATTAAAGGCGGTACAGGAAAAGATGAATCAGCTGGCCACCTTTGGTGGTGCAGCTGTTTCACTCAGCGAACAACTGGAAATCGACCGAAAAGATCAGGCTCGCTTGAAGGAGCAGCTCGACAAACTCCGGATCGATACGCACAATGCCATTTCTAATAAATTCATTGTCAATCAGGCCACCAAGGCAGAGCGTAAAAGCACTCCTGTCCGCTGGCTGATTGTATTACTGACTACCACCGGAACGCTTCTACTCACCTTCATCGTATTACTCTTTATCGAACGTATACGTACCGTAGAGATTTAACATAACACATCTCATACCATCACTTCATGGACAATTCCGTTTTCAATTCGCAAGTACTGATTGATCTGGTATATCGAAAGCGCAAGCCGCTTATCATTATTGCATTACTCGCAGGCGTAGCAGCGATTGTTTTTTCCACGCCCTACTTTATGCCGCCACGCTTCAAATCAAATGCGGTAATCTATCCATCTAACCTGATTGCCTATAGTAGCGAGAGTCCAACGGAGCAAATGCTACAGATCGCTCAATCGTCGGACATCCGAAACCGTATTATCAACAGCTTTGATCTTTACAGTCATTATGGCATCGACACCGTAACAAATCCTCATTTCAAGACCGACGCCATAGCGCAATTCGAAGAAAACATCTCCATCAAAAAGACGGAATACGAATCCATGGAAATCACCGCGTATGACCATGATCCAAAAACCGCTGCTGCCATTGTCGACTCCATCATCAATAATTTCAATCTCAAAGCCCGTGAAATGCAGAAGGAAAAATCGATGGAAGTATTGATCATTTGCAAGAACCAGCTCGATATGAAAAAAGCTGAAATGGACAGCATGGAAGTTGCCATTAAGCAAATAAGAAACGACTACGGCATTCTTGATTACAAAGGACAGTCCGAAGAAGCCCTACGCGGACTTTTCCGGAACTTGTCTTCCGGCAACGGAAATGGCGTGAATGAAGCAAAAAAAATGATCGAATCCCTGAAGGTAAAAGGTGGCGACTATAATGCGCTCAACGAACACCTGTGGCGTATTCGCGGCCATTATAACGAACTTAAAATCGCCTACGAAAACGCCTACCGTGATGTAAACAAGGTACTGACCTACACCAATGTCGTAACCAAGCCCCAAGTCGCAGACAAGAAATCATTCCCGGTTCGTTGGCTGATTGTATTGATTACGGTAAGTTCATCGGTCCTTTTCGCTTTCGTTGTTTTATTGATTCTGGAAGCCAGAAAACGTAACAACTCCACCGAGAATGCCTGAAAACGGAAAGACAGCGAATAGCTGGTTTTACGGAATCAGCCTCCTCTTCCTTGCCGCTGTCATTTACTTTCTGAGTCGTGAACTTTACTGGGCGGCCGCCTTTCCGGTGGTGATTGGCGTCATCCTTATGGCTTTATTCGCCATGGATAAAGTCTTGCTGCTTATTGCCTTTTGCACACCTTTGGCAATTGTACTAAACGACAAGTCCAGTGGGCCGGCCATCAGTGTACCGACAGAACCGTTGCTTTTTGGTGTATTATTATTGACGGTATTCAAACTCGTTTATCAAGGCGGCTTCGATCGTAAGATTTTATTTCATCCGGTATCCGTTGCCGTTTTATTTATGGTTTTCTGGAAAGTCATCACGAGCATAACCAGCACGATGCCTGTTGTTTCGCTGAAGCACTTACTTTCTCAAATGTGGTTCATCATTCCGTTTTTCTATCTAGGAACTCAGCTGTTCCGGGAAACTATCAACATACGCCGTTTTGTATGGATGTACTCCGCATCGTTAGTGATTGTCATTGCTTATACGTTATACAGTCATGCCGAACAAGGCTGGACCCAAGAAGCAGCTCACTGGGTCATGTATCCGTTTTACAATGACCATACTGCATACGCTGCAGCCATTGCACTTTTTATCCCGGTCATTTTTGCCTTTACTCGTCTTGAAGACATCTCAACCCGGGAAAAAACACTAGCGGCAATGATGCTTCTTGTACTTATAATAGCCATCGTACTTTCGTACACCCGCGCTGCATGGATCAGTCTGATCGTTGCACTATTGGCGTTTATCGTTTATTATTTCCGAATACGCTTCTGGACTGTTTTTATTTCCGGCGTCACCGTTGTAACGCTCTTCCTGACTTTTCAAGGCGACATCCTGATGAAGCTCGAAAAGAATCGTCAGGATTCCGCTACAGACATCAATAAACACCTGCAATCAATTTCCAACATATCAACGGACGCTTCGAACCTTGAACGAATCAATCGCTGGAACTCCGCTTTTCGCATGTGGGACCAACATCCGTTTTTTGGCTGGGGACCTGGAACCTACCAATTCAATTACGCGCCATTTCAAAAATCCGATGAGATGACTATCATCTCCACCAATGCGGGCAATCGTGGTAATGCACACAGCGAGTATATCGGTCCGCTGGCAGAATCCGGCGTAATTGGAATGGCAAGTATGATTTTATTGGTCATCACCACGCTTTACAGCGCCACGATGGTTTATTCGCGCACAAAAGACCGACAGCTGCGCATCCTTATGCTGGGCGTTTTGCTCGGACTAATTACCTACTTCGTTCACGGAACACTCAACAACTTCCTGGATACGGATAAACTTTCCGTTCCATTTTGGGCGTTTATGGCAATGCTGGTATCGTTGGACGTATATCACCACCGCAACGAAAAGGCGTCAGTTGCTCCGTAAAAACAAAGTCGTAATCAGACTTTGAACCAGCAACTCAGCAATGTAATATCGTCGGTATACATGCCAGTTTGCTTAAACGAGGCGAGCGTATCGACCAATTGCTGATGCACTTTCTTCAAATCATTTTCATGAATACGGCTTGTGAAAAATTCACGTAAGCGAAATGCACCGTAATCTTCGCCGGCTTCGTTCTCGACGTCGGTTACACCATCGGTATAGCAATGAAGAAACGCATTCCCGGGAACGAAGGTTTTCCCCACATTAACGAAGGGTAATTCTTCAAACATGCCCAACGCTGTACTTCCTTCATTTAGCATGTACACCACTTTTTCGTGAATAAGAAACGGTGGATTATGACCAGCATTTACATAGGTCAACTCACGTGTCTTACTATTATAGCGGCCGATGAACATGGTGATGAACTTCTCACCCTTTGCGCTCTTGAATACTTTTTGATTCAACAAACGCACAAGCTCCGGCAATGTACTGGAAACATTCACATGAGCATGCAGATTGGCCTGGAAATTTGAACACAGTAAGGCAGCTGGAATACCTTTTCCCGACACATCAGCCATACAGAAAACAAATTCATCCTCACTAATTGGAATATAATCGTAATAATCACCGCCTACTTCTTGATGCGGCAAGTAGAGCGCCTGCAAACGATAACCTGCTTTATCCGGCAGTGTTACCGGAAACAACATGCTCTGCATCTGCGCTGCCAGTTCAAGATCGCGTCGCATCGCAGCCTGCCGGATCTTCTCGCCAGACACGTGATTATTTTCGATAGCAACAACAATCAGATTGGTGATGGTCTGAATGAAAGGAATGAGCTCGTTTTTCTTAGGGATAACGCTGTTGGAAAAACCACCGACCAATGCATAAGCCAGCAACTGATCTTTGTGGTAGACCGGAATAATGGAATCAAATGAATGAACCCACAACTCCTTTTCCATTTCCAGGTTATGGAGCTTATTCAATTCATCCAAAATCTTTCCGATATCAATCCCCGAAAAAGTTGTATTTGTACCGTACATTAACGCACACGTCCAGGAAGATTCACGAATAAACAGCGCGAGTTTCTCAACCTTGAGCTGACTGTTCAGCACATGCTCATAGACATCGAGTAATTGCTTGGTAGAAAAATTATAATTGATGGCTTTGGTAATCTGGAGTAGCCAGTGTAACTGCAGCTTTTTGGCGCCGAGCTCTGCCACCAGCGTATCACCGGCGTCGGCTAACGACTTATGTTGCTTCGGTTTTTCGGACACGTCAGGATTGCTTGAGTCTTTCCAGCAGTTCAGGCAGCTGTTTGAGCGCTGCCATTTCTCGCATTTTTTCGCGGGCATCGATAGCCGGCAAACCAAAATACGTTTTCCCGCCCGCAAGTGATTTCGTAACACCGGACTTCCCAAGAACGATGGCGCCTTTACCGATGGTAAGATCTTTTTGTACGCCAACTTGCCCCCAAAGAATCACTTCGTCTTCGATAGTAGTGACTCCGGCAACACCAACCTGCGCGGCCATCAAACAGTTTTTCCCGACTACCGTATCGTGTCCGATGTGGATCATATTATCCAGCTTTGTTCCTGCACCAATCACTGTATCGTGGGAAACACCTTTGTCGATCGTACAATTTGCACCAATCTCCACCCGATCATGAATGATTACCCGTCCGCAGGAATACATTTTATCGTACCCTTCGGGACGGCGCTTAAAGTAGAAGGCATCTGCTCCGATCACGGTATTGGCATGAACAATCACATTATCGCCTAGCTCACAATGATCGTAGATACTCACATTAGAATGAATGATACAATGGCGACCAATACGGACATGGTGACCGATAAATACGCCCGGTTGAATGATCGTACCTTCGCCGATGACAGCCGTTTCGCTGATAGGCGTCAAACTCCGCTCAAACGATCGGAAACGTTGTACAATCTTAATATAAACAGAAAACGGATCCTCGGAAAAAAGCAGGGCTTTACCGGGCGGCACCGGAACTTCTTTATTGATAATGACGAAGGTGGCTGCAGACGACAGCGCTTTATCGTAATACTTTGGATGATCGACGAATGTGATATCACCGGATTCCACCTTGTGGATTTCGTTGATACCCTGCACCAGCATTGCGCCGTCGCCGATCACGGTTGCGCCGGTAAATCCGGCCAGCTCACCAAGTGAAACAGGTTTATTGAATCTCATTCCATTCAAAATTACACGAAACGGACGAAAAGCGGCTGTACCCTATGGCAAAGGTTTCAGCACGTTATCAACACAGAAAATCCGTTTTTAGCAGGAAATACTGCCGATCTTTCCGCAATAACTTTGTAATTTCGGAGCCCATGCTGATTGCCGTAAACACCCGAATGCTGCTTTCGCACCGACTTGAAGGTATCGGCTATTTCTGCCTGGAAGCGTTTCGCCGAATCGTTAAAAATCATCCGGAACACGAATTTCTATTCATCTTCGACCGCCCCTTTGATCAGCGATTCATTTTTGGACCGAACGTCAAAGGAATTGTTGCCGGCTTGCCGGCCCGACATGCGGTACTTTGGTATTTATGGTACGAGCATACGCTTCCGCGGGTTTTCAAGAAATACCAACCAGACCTTTTTGTGTCTCCGGACGGCTATGCTTCGCTTTCATCCAAAGTAAAGACATTAACAGTAATACACGATATTAACTTCGAGCATTATCCGGGCGATCTTCCGTTTTTCAACCGCACGTATTACCGTCATTATTTTCCAAAATTCGCTAAACGATCCGAACGCATCGCTACTGTTTCATCCTTTTCCAGAAAAGACATTGCCGGACACTATCATGTACCGGAAGAAAAAATCGATGTCGTGTACAATGGCGTTAACGAAGGATTCAGCCCGTTAGTGGAAGCATCCGCGCAACAGATACGACAACAATTTACCGAAGGAAAACCCTATTTCCTGTTCATTGGCGCTATTCATCGTCGCAAGAACATCGTGCATTTACTAAAATCGTTCGATGCCTTTAAAACGCAAACCGGATCGGACATGAAACTCGTTTTTGCGGGGCAAAAGCGCTGGTGGACCGAGGATATGGAATCGTGTTTCTCAGGATTGACCCACAAAGCCGAAATCATTTTCACCGGGCGTGTAGACGAAACCAACCTGCACCAACTTACTGCAGCTGCTTTTGCCGTCACCTATGTTTCCAACTTCGAAGGATTCGGTATTCCGATTCTCGAAGGAATGCGTGCTGGCGTACCGGTACTTACTTCCAATGTCACCTCCATGCCGGAAGTAGCCGGAGATGCTGCGTTGCTGGTTGATCCATTCAACGTAGATTCAATCACCGAAGGCATGATCCGACTTTACCAGGACGAGCCACTTCGAAAAACGTTGGTTGAAAAAGGACTGGTTCGCAGCCGCGATTTTTCCTGGGATCATACCGCAGTATCGCTCTGGGATAGTATGATGAAGACCCTCGGATGATATGTTAAAATCCTACTTTCAACGGGAAGTAATCGAAGCAGGATGCGACGAAGCCGGAAGAGGCTGTTTGGCAGGACCTGTTTTTGCCGCAGCGGTCATACTTCCTAAGAACTATAAAAACAAACTACTCAACGACTCCAAACAAATTACGGAGAAGAAGAGATTTGAACTTCGGGAAGAAATCATACAACATGCTATTGCTTATGCAGTAGCTTCCGTCGATCATCTAGAAATAGATTCGATAAACATCTTGAACGCCTCCTTTCTGGCTATGCACCGCGCAATTACGCAACTCCAACAGCCGCCAGGACTTTTATTGATTGACGGCAACCGTTTCAAAACCTTTGAGAACATTCCGCATCGCTGCATCATCGGCGGTGACGGAAAATTCCTGTCGATTGCTGCGGCATCTATTCTGGCAAAAACATTCCGTGACGAATTTATGGATCAAATCGATCTCGAATTTCCGGCATACGGCTGGAAGAAAAACAAAGGCTACGGAACCATATCGCACCGGGCCGCTATACGCGAATTCGGACCCAGCACCTATCACCGGAAAAGCTTCCGATTACTCCCCGAGCAGACGAAGCTGCCACGCTAACTTCAATTATTTTTTCCGAGTAAAATACGGCGTTGCATCGTCTGCCATAGGCGACAATTGCTTCCAGTACTCCAGGGTAACCACGTGATTATCTTTGGTACGGAGTAATCGCCCGAAGACAGCATTGGTCGCATTGAATGTAACATCAGACACGCCGACAGTAAACGTAGTCGGAGCAGGTGGCGGAGCCGGCGCCTCTCCTTCTGCTGGAGCTGCTACTTTCGGTGGAGCTGTGCCCACAACCAAAACTGTATACCCATTCGCTTCGAGTAATTCTTTCAAAAACGCAACACGCTCCGTTGATACGTTCTTTTCCACGACACCGCATTTAACGCCGTCCAGATCTTCGAAGGTATGATGTTGATTAATAGCCATGAGTTACACCTGAATTAAAGTAGATTATTTCACATTCCGAAACTGACCGCGCGGATCCAGTCATAGGCAGGACCATAAAAGCCAAGAAGGAGAATACCACTGACACAGATCAACAGCGCAACCTTTACAGAAAGTCCCGGCATGAGTCGGATCATCGGCTCCTCAGTAACCTCCATGAACATCGATCGGATAACGCGGAGATAGTAATACAGTGAAACTACCATGTTGAGCGCTGCGATGATCAGTACCGGCGAATTCCATTTGGCCGCACCTGCAGTGATGAGGAAAAATTTGCCAAAGAAGCCGGCGGTCGGCGGAATTCCGGCGAGTGAGAACAGCGCGAGCGCAAGTACCCAGGCCATCATCGGATTGGTAGCATGTAATCCTTTCAATCCGGAAATCGTATCACGGGATGTAGCTGCTGTCACCAAGGTAATTACCGTGAAAGCTGCCAAATTGGAAAAGATATAGACCAGCACGAAATAGATCACTGCTGTCATGCCGTCGACTGAACTACCGGACATACCGATGAGCAGATAACCCACCTGCGCAATGGAAGAAAATGCCAGGAAACGTTTCAGATTATTTTGACGGATAGCAAATAAATTTCCTGCCGTCATGGAAATAACAGCGAGGGTGGTTATAGCGGCGTACCAAACCGTTGCCATTCCGCTGAATAACGTATACAGCACGGTGACGAAAACAAACGCCATTGCACCTTTGGATACCACAGAAAGAAATGCAGTAACCGGTGTGGGCGCACCTTCATATACATCGGCCGTCCAGAAATGAAACGGAACAATTGAAAGCTTAAAGGCGAAACCGGTAAATATCATAAGAAACGCCATGATTAGCAGCGGAGACTGATCCATCAAGGCAGGCAATTGCGCAAAACTCAATGTTCCTGTTGCTCCGTAAAACAAGGATATTCCGAACAACAGGATTCCTGACGACAATGCCGAGGAAAAAATCATTTTCATGGCGCTTTCACCGCTAATGCGTTTCTCTAAATCGAAATTGCAAAGCGCAGCTAACGGAATGGCTGAAAGTTCAAGTGCCAGATAAAACAAGAGGAAATCGCCGGAGGATAACAGAAAAAAGAGCCCCATCAAGGCTGCGATCAGCAACATATGGAACTCCGCAGCATGTCGGTGCCCTTTCAGCCATGGCGTCGCCAATAGACTTACTATCCAAGTCGCGAACAACAACAATAGTTTCTCAACCCAAATCAACTTGGTACCGATCATCATACCTCCGAAGATGGATCCTTCCGCAGGACCGGCGAAAAATATCCCGAGCAACAATAATGGATACAATATGTTAAGGGTTGCGCAAACCTGTCCGGAAAGTTCAAACTTCCCGGAAATCTTAAACAAGAGCAACAGAAACAAGAGCATTGTCAGCCCTAGCTCCGGTAGCATAAAAAACAACGTTTCGTTCATCTCAGCGTGTAATAGTTAATCGTTGAAGCTGTTCGGTGATTTTTTCTGTACCCGGCATTATCAAATCGTTTAGCAAGAATGGCGTTAATCCAATAACCAGGATTCCGGCCATTAACACCCCTGCGGCTAATTTTTCATTCCAGTAAGCATCTTTATAGGCTAAGGTTTCCGGACGTGCCGGACCCATCACCGCTTTTCCGATGGCACGAAGTATATAGACGGCGGTAACTACGATAGACATACAACTGAGCACTGTCATGACACGATAACCTGTTTCTGCGCGCTCCCACGAGCCGACAAACACAGTCATCTCTGCAACGAAGCCCGACAAGCCCGGCAAGCCCAAGGAGCAAAGTCCCGCTAGGAAAAAGAGCGCAGAAACAAACGGCATACTCTTCATAACGCCGCCCAACTCGGCCACTTTTCGGGTATGCGAACGTTCGTATAACATACCGATAGCAGCGAAGAATAATGCTGTCATCAGTCCGTGAGAAACCATTTGCAATACCGCTCCCTGTATGGATGTTTTAGTCATCATGCCTATTCCCAAGAGCACAAAACCACAGTGACTCACTGAAGAATAAGCGTTGATGTATTTTAAATCAGTCTGCATCATCGTGGCGAAGGCGCCATAGAAAACTGCTATTGTAGAAAGGATCACGATCCATTCCGAATAATAGTGGGCAGCTTCCGGCATTAGAAACAATGCGACACGTAAACAACCGTAACCACCTAACTTCATTGAGATACCGGCCAGAAACATCGACGCAGCCGTCGGTGCGCTGGAGTGACCATCGGGCACCCAGGTATGAAAAGGAAAAAGCGCTGTGAATACACCAAAGCCCAAAAACAGAAAGGGGAAGAAGTATAATTGAGCATACAACGGCATGGATGTTCCAGACGCTTTCAACCAATCAAACGAAACCTCACTTCCGCTCCAGTAATAAACACCAAGCAATCCAACAAACACCAATGCAGAACCGCCC
>CAINVI010000111.1 GCA_903854075.1 Candidatus Pollutiaquabacter sp.
CCTCCGTATCGGTATCGCTACGGAATTCATGGCCACGTTTTTCCAACTCTGCTTTTATGGAGGAATAGTTTTCGATGATACCGTTGTGTATCATCGCGAAACGGCTGTTCTGCGAGTAGTGCGGATGCGCATTG
Source organism: Candidatus Pollutiaquabacter sp. (assembly GCA_903854075.1). Classification (GTDB taxonomy): domain Bacteria; phylum Bacteroidota; class Bacteroidia; order AKYH767-A; family 2013-40CM-41-45; genus Pollutiaquabacter. The sequence continues at coordinate 135 of CAINVI010000111.1, forward strand.
CGGTCGTTGGGCTCCCCGTGTGTAGCCCAGCGCGTATGTCCCATTCCGATATGGCCTTTGATATCCTGATCTTTCGCAAACGCGTGAAGGTCGCTCACCTTTCCGGCTTTCTTGTATACTTTAAGATCTCCGTTGAGTATGGCAATTCCAGCACTGTCGTAACCGCGGTATTCCAGGCGCTGAAGGCCTTTAATGAGAATAGGATAGACGTCTCGTGAGCCGATATAGGCAACAATTCCGCACATGGTGTAAAAAAATGAAGATTAGTATAATCGCGTATAGTACAAGTTCAGTTTCATCGGATTGGCCTGGCTTTTGCCACTGCTAATGATAGCACGGCTGGCCTGAATCGATGAACCTGATACGACAAGATAGTAGCCATAGTTACCCCGAACCCCGGAAAGCACCTGATTCAAATGACGTGTCAGGTTAAAGGTGTAGGTACGGCTGTCGAGGGAGCCGCCGAAAAAGCTGCCGGCTTCAAAATAATCGGCAGGAAATGAAGTGGTTACGCCGTCTTCGTTGATGGCTACGATCAGTAGACTGGACGGTGCCGGATATGGGCTGGTGGTACCATCCGTCAGCGTCACTTTAAGTTCTGCACGATTAAGGATGATGTTGCCGGAATCTTTGAGGTGCTCAAAATAGGGCAGTTCGAAACGTGTCTTTAAACCGGCCATTCCCTGGAGGCAAGTGACGGTGTCGGCGTAGGTAGAATCCTGTAGATGATTACCCGCCGGAAATCCGGTATAGTCGTGGGTAAAAAAATTGGATTTAGCCCCGGTAAGTACCCACGAATAATTCTTGGCGGCATTCGCCGTATCGTGATAGTACAGCGTCATGCGCGCATTGAACAGATCGAAATAACTGATGCAGCCTTGACCGGTTGCGGTAGCTTCATCGATCGATAATTTAATGCCTTTGAAATATTGTCGCCAGGCTTCGTTGCTTTGGAAGGTCGTACTGCCGTTGAGTGCAATCAGACTGTCGGCCAGCACAAGATCAAGTGGAATACGGATCTGCGGGGCCACGGTATCCGAGTCGATAACGACCGTTGTGTTGGGCATGGGCATGAACGACAATGTTCCGAGTGGCGTACTTTCTGTGGTAAAGGTTCGGTTGCTGAAGTAATTACTGTCGGCCGACATACTTTCGGTGAGCCGGAATACCCGGATGACTTGCTGCGTATTGGTATCGCCGTAAAAGCCTTTGTAAAAAAGCTTAAGTACCAGGGAATCGGTGACTTGATGCGTGCTGAAATTCGGGGTACCCTGAAGTAGAACTTCAGAATAACATTCTGCATTCGATTTACCAAAGTAAGGGTCGATATAACTGCCGATCAGCTGTGCGGAAAGTTCATCGGAACGCAAGGAATCTTCGCGTACAGTACGCGTAGTGATGGTCATTGTATCACTGTACGTCATCCCCAACGCATCAGAGGCGGGGAGGACTTCCAGTCCCAACTCGTCCGGATCTTTACAGCCGGTGCTATTGATGGCCAACGCGAGAAGGCAAACCAACGCCAAGCGATCCCGGAGGCGAGACCAGTTGGAGGTTGAAATGCTAAGGTTGTTTTGCGGAAAAAGGCGATTGAAACGTCCGGGTGTTCCGTCACCCGATGAAGTATTGGTCATCGTATCATTCAGCCAAAGCGGGCTCTTGCTGGAGAATCTCGTCGTAAAAATCGGAACAGGCACTCACAAAGGTACCATCTTCGTCGAATGGCTGGAAATTCAGCACAGGTTTATTCGCTTTTTTCAGATAAGTATCGATAGCTGCGTTTTTGCCTTCACAACCGCGAATAACGCCGTCGCTAAGTTTCATGGCTGCCAGGTGGATGGCTTCCATGGTGGTGTCTTTGTACAACTTCATGTCGTCAGCGGTCACACCGTCCATTTTCAACTTTTTGGTAAAGTTTGGACTAAATGTTTCTTCCATATCCTGTAGATAAGAAGAGTAAACGACGCGGGAATTCTTGAACATCGGCTCATCTTTGTAGCCGGTCTTGACGAAGAACGGAATCATCGACGTCATCCAGCCGTGACAGTGAATGACATCGGGCGACCAGCCGAGTTTCTTCACGGTTTCAAGTACGCCCCGACAAAAGAATACCATGCGGTCTTCGTTGTCTTTGTAAAATTTCTTTTTAGCGTCGCGGAATACCATCTTGCGCTGGAAGTACTCTTCATTATCAATGAAGTAGACCTGCATACGAGCGCTTTGGATGGAAGCGACTTTAATAATAAGAGGATGGTCGCTGTCGTCAATGATCAAGTTCATGCCCGACAAGCGGATGACTTCATGAAGCTGATTGCGACGTTCGTTGATCAGTCCGAATCGTGGCATGAACGTCCGGATCTCTTTTCCCTTTTCCTGGATGCCTTGCGGCAATTTCCGGGCAATGTTTCCCACTTCAGAATGTTCAAGGAAGGGCACAATTTCTTGTGAAACGAACAATATTTTAGCGTTCTTCATCCGGTATTTTGCTTAGAACTAGAATACAAAGATACTAATAATAAAACAATGCTTCAAATACACAACAGGCGCGCAACTTTTTTTAGCCATTTTTATGCTAAAATCGCCTCTTGTTGTATTTAATACGCTGAAAATCAAGGGTAATCTAATATTGTTAAAATGGTTGTTTAATCTAATAAATGATAATAAATAAAAGAGAATATGGAGTTTTTTGATAATGCTGAATACCTCGCGGAGGAAATTGAGTTTGCCAGAGAGCAGGGCATGACGATTGGATTTGTACCCACCATGGGCGCTTTGCACGACGGTCATTTGTCGCTAATCCGCCGCTCAAAAAGTGAAACGGGTTATACCGTAGCGTCCATTTTTGTCAATCCTACGCAGTTCAATAATGCCGATGACCTCAAGTTTTATCCGCGCACGCCGGATGCGGACATCCGCTTGCTGGAAAAGGAGGCAACCGACCTCTTGTTTGCTCCTGCTGAATCGGAAATTTATCCGGACGAAAAATCCCGCACCACATTTCCGCAGGTCAACCTGGGCGCGCTCGATAGAGTCATGGAAGCGGCGCATCGCCCGGGACATTTCCGGGGCGTTATGCAGGTAGTGCACCGTCTCTTCGATATTGTTAAGCCCGATGTGGCCTACTTCGGAGAGAAGGATTACCAGCAACTGGCCGTTATCCGCACGATGGTCGATCAGCTCGATCTTCCGGTGCAAATCATCGGTTGTCCTACGCGTCGTGAGTCCGATGGACTGGCTATGAGTTCCCGAAATCTTCGTCTTGCCAAGCACGAGCGAAAAGAAGCAGCGGTGATACACCGTGCACTACAGTTTGTTCGCAACCACTGGCAGAAATATTCCGTCTCCCAGCTGATTGATGAAGCCATCCGCATGATTGAAGGTAGCGGCATGATTAAAGTGGAGTACTTACAATTGGTCGATGCGGCAACCTTGCAGCGCGTAGAATCCATTGATGACGCAGCGCATATCCGTTGCTTTGTTGCTGCGACTATCGGAAAGGTACGCTTGATCGATAACGAGATCGTTCGACTTCGCGGTTGATGCAATATCCTTCATGAAACGATTGCTGATCGTCGGAAGCGCCGGATCCGCAGTACAAAAGTACTGTGACCTGATCGATGGTGCCTTCGACGAAATCCGGCTAGTGGCCGGCCAAACGGTTACCGGAGAAATACGGGTGCCGTATCAGCAACTGGATTTTTCTTTTCGTAAACTTTCTAATCACTGGAAAACAGTGGCTGCGCTCCGGCGCATCATCCGTGAATTCCGTCCCGATATCATTCACGTACATCAGGCGAATTCCTACGCTTACTTCACGGCCCGTGCCGTACAGGGATTGTCCATTCCACTTGTCATCACGGCGTGGGGAAGCGATATCTTGTTGGCGCCTTCACGAAGCTGGTTGATCCGCCGTTTACTTCGTTATGCTCTTCAACGCGCTGATGCTATTACCAGTGTCGCCGGATTCATGGTGCCGGTCATCCGTCATCTTGCCAGTGATTCAAAAAGAGAAGTAATGGTTTCTTCCTTAGGTGTTGTGTTGGAGAAAGTACCGGCGGAGAAAGAGAATATCATCTACAGCAATCGGCTTCATAAATCACTTTACCGGATTGATAAAGTGATCAGTGCCTTTGAGCAGTTTGCTATACATAAACAATATCAAGATTGGCGATTGGTCATCGCAGGTACCGGTCCGGAAACGGATAATTTGAAACGACAAGCTGCAGCGACACCAGTGAACGACCGGGTTGATTTTACGGGTTGGGTGGATTCGGCCACCAATGCCCAATGGTACTCCAAAGCAAAACTCTACATTTCCATTCCCGAAAGCGATGGCGCACCAATCAGCTTGCTCGAAGCGATGCGCTGTGGCGCAGTGCCTGTGGTTTCGGATTTACCGGCCAACCGTGAATGGATCACTTCAGGTGAAAACGGTTTGCTGGTCAATGATTTTACTACACCGTTTCTTGCGGAGGCACTTCAGTTGGATCAGCAACGTGTTGCCATGAAAAATACTAAACTCATCAATGAACGAGCCGATGCAAAAGTGTGCCGGGAAAAGTTTTTAGCATTGTATGCTACGGTTAGTAAGAATGAAACGCCTGTAAAATAGAACAAAGACTAAATGAAAAAATATACATTGATCACCGGTGCATCTGCCGGCATCGGTTGGGAGTTGGCACGTGTTGCCGCAGCTCAAGGAAATCACCTGGTGCTTGTCGCCCGTCGTCGCGAGCGACTTCAACAGCTCGCGGAGGAATTGAAATCTCAGTACAATGTGGAAGTTATTGTTCTGGCTAGCGATTTAACGGATCAAAATGCCGCAACAGCAATTTTTGATTTTTGCCAGCGTGAAAAATTACAGGTGCAGCACCTTGTCAATAACGCCGGTTTGGGAGACCTTGGATTTTTTTCGGAGGCGGAGGTCGGCAAGCAATGTGAAATGATACAGGTGAATATCACTGCACTGACCTTATTGACTCGTCTTTTCCTTCCTTCGATGTTAGCAGCAGGATACGGGCGCATTCTGAATATCGCTTCTGTTGCAGCTTTTCAGCCCGGGCCGCTGATGGCGGTGTATTACGCGACGAAATCTTACGTACTGCATTTCAGTGAAGCTATCGCGAACGAGTTGGAAAAATCCGGCGTTACGGTAACAGTGGCATGTCCGGGCCCAACAGAAAGCGAATTCAAATTCGTAGCTCACATGGAGGAAAGCGGACTCATGAAAAACCGGAAGAATCCATCCTCACGTGAAGTGGCAGCATTTAGTTACGCTGCCATGATGAAAGGGAAAAGAGTGGCTATCCACGGACTACAATACCGGATAATGGTATTCATGGCACGGTTCTCTCCTCGATCATGGACCGCACGAATCGCCCGGTTTATGAACGCGCCGCGCTAGTCAAGTAAGTCGCGAATTAATTCACCGCTTTTCGAGTGCGCGTTGCTGGTAAGTCAACCGGTCGCCGAGCAAGCTATTAATTATTTTCCTCGAGTGCCTTTCGAAAAATAGCAATCGTCCGCACAATTTCTTCTTCCGTAGTCAACTTCCCCAAGGAAAAGCGCAGGGAGGAGTATGCTGCTTCGTCTGAAATACCCATCGCCCGCAATACAGGTGAAGGTTCAGGTAACGCGGAGGTGCATGCACTTCCTGTCGAAATAGCTACTTCGTGTATTTTTCGGATCAGTGTTGCGGATGGATGTCCGTGAAAACAGAGATTAGTCGTGTTTGGCAAGCGGAATTTAGTATTGCCGTTAACCGTAATCTGTCCAAAATCGAGCAGACATTGTTCCAGTTGAGTACGAAGCACTGAAATGCGTTGTGCATCGCTCCACCAGTCGTTCAACGCAATTTCTGCTGCGGCCCCCATACCAACAATTCCGGGCACATTTAAAGTGCCGCTCCGGCGATTATTTTCATGTCCGCCACCAACGATTTGTGCGTGGAGCAGAACACGCGGATCTTTTCTTCTTATATAAAGCGCGCCTACACCTTTTGGTCCGTAGAATTTGTGAGCAGACAAGCAGCAAAGATCGATTCCTTCTTCTTCGACATCAAGGCGCAGTTTTCCGATCGCTTGTGTGGTGTCAGAAAAAAAGAAAGCGCCGTGTTGATGCGCGATGGTGGAAATATCACGCAGGGGTTGCACAACGCCTGTTTCATTATTCGCCATCATTACTGCAACCAAGAGCGTTTTTTCATTTACAGCGGCACGTAATTCATCCAGCGAAATCATACCATCCGGCATTACCGGCAAATAAGTTACCCGCGCGCCTAATTGTTCAAGCTGGCGGCAGGTATCCAGCATAGCTTTGTGTTCGGTAGTTGCAGTTACAATATGATCCCGTTGGTGACGATATACTTCAAAGGTTCCTTTTATGGCGAGATTAATAGCTTCTGTTGCGCCCGAAGTAAAGATGATTTCATTTAGCGATGCACCGATGAGCGCAGCGATCTGTTCGCGACCTTTCTCCACCGCCGCATCAGCCGTCCATCCCCACGGGTGAGTTTTACTGGAAGCATTCCCGAATTTTTCTGAAAAATAAGGCAGCATTTGTTCCAGCGCATCAGGATGTACCGGCGTGGTAGAGTTATAATCGAGGTAGATGGGCTTGACTTCCATTTTGGTGTAATTTCTGAACTAAATCGATAGGATTTACATGGCAGTAGAGGAGAAATATCAGTGGAAATCACCAGCAGGTCAGGGTAAGTAATGAGCCACTTTTTTCCGACCTTTACTGCCGATGGAACTCAAACCCGAACTCGTTGAACGGCTGGAAGCCCTGGAAAAGAAATACAATGCCATGGGGCAGGATCTTATGTCCTACCTCGACGGACTATTGTACGCCGATTACCTGACCTATTGGGATTACATTCATGCCGATACATTGCTCTCGCTGCAAAACCCTAAAACCAAGTTTCCCGACGAGCAAATTTTCATCATCTATCATCAGATTACAGAACTCTACTTCAAGCTGTGCTTAAGTGAGTTTGATCAGCTGGCTTCACGGGAGCAGGTAGACAGTTCGTTCTTGCTACGCCGCGTGGAGCGCATAAATAATTACTTTGAGAACCTGGTGCGTTCCTTTGACATCATGGTCGACGGAATGGAGCCGGAACAGTTTCTGAAATTCCGCATGAGTCTGTTACCGGCTAGCGGATTCCAGAGTGCACAATACCGGATGATCGAAATTTGTGCAACGGACTTCATTCGGTTAGTCGACAAAGATATACGTGCGAAGTACGAAAATACGTCAACGCCGATCCGTGAATTGTTTGAATTTATCTATTGGAAAGCCGGTGCAACGGAATTGGCTACCGGAAAGAAAACACTTACCCTCCGACAGTTTGAGGAAAAGTACGCCGATACACTGATTCGTTATGCTGAAGACTTTAAGCTCACGAACCTCTGGCAACTTTACCAGCGACTTCCTGAAGCAGAGAAGAATAATCAGCAGTTGATTAATGCTTTGAAATTATTAGACGTCAATGTCAATGTCAACTGGCCGTTGAGTCATTATAAGTCAGCGGTACGTTATCTTCAAAAAGATCCACAAGACATCGCTGCGACCGGCGGAACCAATTGGCAGAAGTATCTGCCTCCTCGTTTTCAAAAACGCGTCTTTTATCCGACACTTTGGAGTGAGCAGGAATTGAACGAATGGGGAAAAGCCTGGGTGAAGCGCGAAGTCTTCGGTAGTTGATGACAGTCGGCTGATTCAGCGATTACGGTTTCTCAACCCAGTCGCCGTGTTCACGAATAAGCCCGATCAGTTCATCGACAGCTGAGGTTTCCTCGATGTTCCGTTTTACTACTTCGCGTCCTTTGTAAAGGGTGATCTTACCTACGCCGGTGCCAACATAACCATAATCAGCATCTGCCATTTCTCCCGGACCATTCACAATGCAACCCATGATGCCGATCTTCACACCTTTGAGGTGATCGGTACGTGAGCGGATTTTAGCAGTGGTTTCCTGTAAATCGAAAAGCGTTCTCCCGCACGACGGACAAGAAATATATTCAGTTTTGGAAATACGCGTACGTGTCGCTTGTAGAATACCGAAACCGGTACTGTTGATGGTGCTCTCGGAGGCAATGCCGGGAGCTTTTATCCAAATACCGTCACCCATTCCGTCGAGCAGCAATCCACCAAGGTCAGTCGAAGCATAGAGCTGAAGTTTTTCTGCATCGATGCTGCTGTAATTTCGTTTTAAGATCACTGGTAAGCGACAATCCCGTTTCATCAATTCGGCAACAATATCGCGTTCGTCGGCCATGCCGTGTTCGGCGACAGTATCCACCAATAATACCACCGTGTTGTCCAGGTTGGAGGTGTCGAAGGCAGGATTGTTAAAAATACTGGAACGGTCTATCGCCACAAAATTCAATTGGGTGGATTTTTTTATAGCACGGAAGTATTCCTCCGCACAGAAAAGCGGGTAATATCGATCTTTATCGGTCAACGCTGCGAATACAGCCGAGTTGACGATAATGCCTAATGTTCCCGGAATATCAAATCCCAGTATTTTGTCGCCAGTGTAAATGAAGTCGCACGCCTGATCAGAAAGATTCCATTTGTCAGAAGCGACATGGTACGTGTAACCAACCGGAAACAGAGAAGCAGCCGTAATGTTCTCCTTGCTGCTGTAATCGGCAATGACGCGTGGAACGTTCTTGCCGCCGATGTTGATTACCTCGTGCGTGTCGCGACGCGCGTAATCATAAGGAGAGTATGGAAGTTCCCAGCCGGCAGCTTTTTCGGTTGATTTTTTACGCTGTGAATAACGCTCGGCCAGTGCTTTGGCGACCGGAATTTCGAATTCTGGGTCTTCCGTTAGCGAAACACGAATCGTGTCACCAAGTCCATCTTCCAGCAAGGTGCCAATTCCAACGGCGGATTTTATACGTCCGTCTTCTCCGTCACCTGCTTCGGTAACGCCCAGATGCAGCGGATAATTCATGCCATGTTCCTGCATCGTAGCGACAAGCAAGCGGTATGCTTGTACCATCACCTGAGTGTTGCTGGCTTTCATAGAAAGTACCAGGTTGTGATAACCCTCGTCTTCACAAATGCGCAGGAATTCCATGGCAGACTCCACCATGCCGAGCGGGGTGTCGCCGTAGCGACTCAGGATACGGTCGCTGAGCGAACCATGATTGGTGCCAATTCGCATTGCCGTACCATGTTCTTTGCAGATGCGCACCAACGGTGTGAACCGTTCGCGGATACGCTCCAGCTCTTCGTGATAGGCACTGTCGGTATAGTCGATAGTTTCGAACTTTTTCTTATCGGCATAATTGCCGGGATTCACCCGTACTTTTTCTACGATACGTGCTGCAACTTCGGCAGCATTGGGAGTAAAGTGAATATCCGCAACGAGTGGTGTTGCGTAGCCGCGGCTTCGCAGTTCACGTTTGATGTTCTCCAGGTTTCTGGCTTCATTAACGCTCGGAGCAGTTATACGCACCAGTTCACAGCCGGCTTCAATCATGCGGATACTCTGCGCTACCGTAGCGATAGTATCCATGGTGTCTGTGGTTGTCATCGATTGGACACGAATCGGATGATCACCACCCAGCCACAAATCACCGATTTTAACGGCGCGCGTAGCAAAACGGGAGTAATGAGATAGGTCGTTGCAATAAGGACGGTAGGAGGTGAGCGCCATAGTGTGAAAACAAAGATAAGCGAAGATAGTTTATCGTTCCCGCTAAGCCTGCGGATTAGTCTGGAATAGCAGCAAATCGATAACCCGCTGCTGAGAAATGGGCTAAAAGCCGCGGTAAGGCGTACCGTAGCCGTTCTTCCGCTTTGATACTGTCATGCATAACGATGATGGATCCCGGACGGGTATTACGCACTACGCGCTGATAAACTTCTTCGCCCGCAAGTTTCATGTCGTAATCCTTGCTCAATACATCCCACATGATGATGCGAAAATCTTTTCGTATCCGCGCTATCTGAGAAGGCCTGATCTTTCCGTAAGGCGGTCGAAACAAATTAGATTTGACCACGCGTTTACATTGTGCAATGTTCATGTAATATTCGCGGTTGTAGACCATCCAGCCGTTTACATGATTCTCGGTATGATTACCGATGCGGTGACCACCTTCCAGAACAGCACGATAAACGTCCGGATGTTTACGGACATTATTTCCGATACAGAAAAACGTGGCTTTGGCGTTGAATTTATCGAGCTGCTCAAGTACCCATGGCGTAACCTCCGGAATAGGCCCATCATCGAACGTCAGGTAAATGACGTTCTCCTGCTGTGGAATGCGCCATACCAGCGAGGAGAAAAGACGTTGTATGAGTTGTGGTGTTTGCATACCGACAGCTGTAAAAGTAGCGATAAACACGGCAGCAAAAAAAACGGAACTAGCCGCTTAGCCAGTCCCGTTTCATTTTTTTTCGCAGTTCTGTTTTAAAAGCCAGTCTGCGCAGCCTGTTCGTTGAAGCGTTTTTCGACTTTGGCTGAAATTTCAGTTTGGTTAGTCTGCTTCAGCACATTGGTGGTAGCCTGGAGAATATACAAAGCTTGATTGAGTTCTGTATCAACCAGCTTGTAATACTTGGTTCCCTTTAACGACAAATAGTAATCGACATTTTCGCTAAAAATCTGTGCGATGCGTTCCGTGATGACATTACCTTTGCGGATTAATTCCTTGTTGGCAGCCAACTCAGCATTATTCGCCTGTGCGGTGTCAATCATTCGATAAGCGCCGCCGGCACGATAGTACAGCATAGCAATGTTCAACATGAAGTAGTTGTACGGAATGGTTTTATCCGGAGTCACTTCTACGCAACGATCCAGTACTTTGACAGCAGAATCTTTTTTGCCCTCGAGAAGCAACTGCTCTGCGAGACGGGCGAAATTGATTCGGATATTAGTTGTCATCCGAACGTTGTTTTCATCCAGGTAAACACGCTCATCGTTCATGTTACCCCAAACGAACTTGTTCATCATGTTGTTGTACATGGTATCGGACTGAACGCGACCGATCGACATTTCATTGGTAGATGGCGTGAGGATAGGTACTATGCGGTACGTCAATCCTTCGAGCTGGAAGTAAGGCTGAAGATTCAGGTAATTGTCGGATCCAACTGTGGTGGCGAAATATACCGGCCGTTTCCAGTTGTTGTTGGCCAGGATATTCAGGATCATCAGATCGTTCTTCATCAGGTAGCTGCCGGGAAGTTCAACCACCATCGTCTTGACGATCTTGTCGGCATCTTTAGCGGCTACTACACCATTGGCCAGCACCGCAGCGCTGTCGATGGTAATCTTCACCTTGCGCGTTGGATAATAATTGATCGACTCTCCGATTTGGGTGCGTGCTTTTGCGTTAGCGTCATCGCTACCCATGAAATCTACCAATTCTTTCAACTCTACAGGGTCTGCGAGTCCGCGGTCATAGTAGGGGATATAATCGCGGTTGCCGAGAATGTATTTGTCCTGTGACCAAGAGATGTTAATCGCTTCACTGTCGTAGTATTTATGCTTCAGTTGATCGATGTACCAGTCTGTATTCAGTAGACTCAGGTTCACCACGCGAACGTCCGTGCGGATACCTTCAACTTCCTGTGCATACCACAGCGGGAAGGTGTCGTTATCGCCGTTCGTGAATAGGATCGCATTCTTGGCACACGACTCAAGATAGTCGACAGCAAAATCACGAGAGGTATAGCGGTTAGAGCGATCGTGATCGTTCCATTCTGCTTTCGCCATCACTGCAGGAACGGCGACTAGACAAAGGACCGTGGCTGCAACAGCACTCACCGTGCCGGGAACTTTTTTACGCAGAAGTTCATACAAGGCCAATACGCCCAGTCCGATCCAGATCGCGAAGGCGTAGTAGGAGGCCGCGTATGCATAATCCCGTTCGCGCGGCTGCAGCGGTGTTCCGTTCAGGTAAATTACGATTGCGATTCCGGTCATAAAGAACAGCAGGAAAACGATCCATCCGTCCAGGTTGGCGCGGTTGAATTGATAGATCAGTCCGATCAATCCGAGCAGGAATGGCAGGAAGTAAAGCAGATTATGGGCCTTATTGCCCGTCATGCTTTCCGGTAGTTTTTCCTGCGGTCCAAGTCGCATTTCATCGATGAATTTTATACCGCTCATCCAATTTCCTTTGGTGATTCCGCCTGGGCCTTGTGAGTCATTCTGCCGACCGACGAAATTCCACATGAAGTAGCGCCAGTACATTTCTCCAAGCTGATAGACGAAAAAGAATTTCATGTTATCGCCCAGCGTCGGTGTTTTGTCGCCCTTTATTTCTGCCCACTTTTTGTATTCGGCGATGTGATTTTGCTGATTGCTCCACATGCGCGGGAATAGCGTCGTCTTACTTGGATCATAAATAGGTTCGATACGCGCTGGCCCTTCGACATACTTATCGATGCCGGGAACTTTTGCCCAGGTTTTAGCACCTTCTTTCTGATCGATGACTTTTGCATTGTAATTCTGTCCGAAGAACAACGGGCGATCACCGTACTGCTCACGCTTCAGGTAGGAAATGAAATTGAATACGTTCTCCGGGTTGTTTTCATCGAGCGGAGTGTTTGCATTGGAACGAATCACGATTTGAGCAAACGATGAATATCCGATCAGAATGAAAGCGGTACAAAGCAACGCTGTGTTCCACAGTGGGAGATTTTTCTTTTTGGTATAGATCAAGCCCCACACCAAACCGCCTACAATCATCAATCCGTAGAAGATGATGCCCGAACCGAACGGCATTCCGAAGGAATTCACGAACAATAAATCGATTGATCCGGCGAGGGTGATCACACCTTGGATGATTCCGTATTGAATCAGCGCGAGAATAGCCACACCAATCGCAAAGGTGCTAATAACTCCGCGTGTCGTAATCTTAGGATTCCGCTTGAAATAATAGACGAAGGCAAGTGCCGGGATAGTCAACAAGTTCAACAAGTGAACACCGATACTCAGTCCCATCAAGTAGGCGATGAGAATCAGCCAGCGGAAACTATGCTTTTCATCCGCTACACTTTCCCATTTGAGTATGAGCCAGAACACGATTGCAGTGAAGAACGATGAGCTTGCGTATACTTCGCCTTCCACGGCGGAGAACCAGAAAGAATCGGAGAAGGCATATGCGAGAGCGCCAACGGTACCTGCGCCTAACACGGCGAAAACTTTTTCCATGGTTTCTTCGCCGCTTCCAATGACGATTTTGCGCGCCAAGTGGGTAATGGTCCAGAACAGAAAGAGGATGGTGAAAGCACTCATCAATGCAGACAGGATATTCACCATGATCGGGAACTGCTGCGCATTATCGCCGGCCATCAGGATGAAAACCCGGGCCAGCATAAGAAAGGTAGGCGCTCCGGGAGGGTGGCCGACTTCCAATTTGTGGGCGGTGGCGATGAACTCGCCGCAATCCCAGAAACTGCCGGTAGGCTCGATGGTTGAAATGTACGTGAATGCGGCGATCGCGAATACGATCCAGCCAAAGAGGTTGTTGAGGAGTTTGTATTTCATAGCACAAAACGTGACGTGCGAAGGTATGAAAACGGCCGTTTTTTCAGGGTTTTCAAGCACGATTTTTAACTCTTTTTCAACTTTTACGGGAGTTTGCCCGACGGGCCCTGAATTCCCACTGTCATCGATGTCCTAACGGTAAAAACCCTGAAATTCTACGGGATGTAAGGTTTGCGGCAGAGTTCGTTCCATTTCGGGAACAGTTGGAGCTTTCTTAGTGGAGTAGGGTTAACTAGCCCTAAAATCGATAAAAAAGCATGAAACACACCTTTTACACGCTCTCGATGCTTGCCCTTTTTGCCGTAAACGGCGTTACAGCGGCTGTTACACCGACCGTAATGTCGCCGCTGCCGCAGCAAGTAGGCGAGTCATCGGGCCTGGTTGCCGGTCAAAATGGCGAAAATTGGTCGCATAATGACGGATATGGCGATAACCATCTTTACGGGTTTAACAACTCCGGAGTCCTATCGCGTACGCTAACCGTATCCAATGCCGTGAATACCGATTGGGAAGATATTACCCACGATGCCGGGTTCAATCACCTATTTATCGGTGATTTTGGCAATAATGCCAACGATCGAACCAACCTTAAAATTTTCAGGATTCCGTACCCTACCTCGTCTACTCCGTCTACGGTAACGGCTGACGTGATCAGGTTTTCCTATCCGGACCAGCAGCAGTTTCCTTCAACCTGGATGAATTTCGACGCGGAAGCATTTCTTCATCACAATGGATCATTGTACATATTCACCAAACCCGACGGCATTGCTGTCGGCTATACTAAACTTTACCGCATTCCGGATCAGCCGGGAACCTATGTAGCGACGCTTATCGATAGCTTTTATACCAACGACCGCCCCACGTCAGTAGCTATCAATGCCGACGGCTCTGCGATAGTTTTACTTGCCGTTTCACGCATCCATTTATTTCAAAATTGGACAGCCGATAATTTCTTTTCCGGACAGTATACGCGTATCAGCTTTGGCGGCACCTACACGCAGAAAGAAGCCATTTCCTTCCGTACGCTATCGGAAATTATGCTTACCGATGAAAATAACGGCGTGGGAAATTTCTTGTATCAAATCGACATGGCGCCCTTTTTAACCGCGCCGACGTCCAGCTCCGGCAATTCGCCTTCCACGACCACCGGCGTTGATAAAGTCGTAGTGTTTCCGAATCCGGCGAGTGACTTTATCAATATCCGTCCAATCCAGACTAAAGACAATGACGTCTACTTCGAGTTATTCGATGTATTGGGAAATCAACTTAAATCAGCGACACTCCCCGCGATGATCGGATTACGCATGGATGTTTCAACGTTACCTGTGGGTACGTATTATTACCGCGTATCGGACAGTGATCGGGAATTGCTGACCAAGCGACTGGTCATTTCGCGCTGACGAAATCCGGAAAAGCAGTATCTTGCGGACCTGTTTTAAAGCATGTCCGTCACCTCGAAAACGATACTGTTTTTTCTTGCGCTGTTGTGTAGCCGTTGTGTTACGTTGGCTGAAATGCAGTCGGCACTCGTGACGCCTACCATAGTGGCACCCATTGATTCGTTGATTGCTGAATGTTCCGGATTGGATTATACCGGCGGTACTCATTTCTGGGCACACAATGATGGTTACGGCGACAACACGCTCTACCGGATTTCCAATTCCGGGGTGTACACACGTAGTTTGGTCATCTCCAATGCTACCAATTACGATTGGGAAGATATTACACACGACGCAGACAGAGACTATTTGTACATCGGTGATTTCGGCAACAACAGTTGCTCACGTACGAACCTGCGCATTTATCGGATCAATTATCCGGTATCTACAAGTCCTGCATCTGTTACTGCTGACGAAATTTATTTTTCGTATCCGGATCAGACGTTGATTCCTTCTCCCTGGTATAATTTCGATGCGGAAGCGTTCTTTCATCACAATAATCACTTTTATATTTTTTCCAAGGCAGATAGTACTGCCATCGGATACACAAAATTGTATCGGGTTCCTGACCAGCCGGGCACGCATGTGGCGACGTTGATTGATAGTTTTTATACTAACGACCGAATTACGTCAGCGGAAATCAATCAGGACTCCTCGGCTGTCGTACTGCTGGCGAATAATCGTATTCATCTTTTTACCGGTTGGAGTGGCGATAATTTTTTCACCGGCAACTATACGTTGTTGCGGTTCTCTACCTCTTGGACACAGAAAGAAGCCATTACTTTTTACACACGCACTACGGTATGGATGGCGGACGAGAGTGATGGTGTTTCCAATTATTTGTACCGCGTTGATTTGAGTGCTTACATTCCGCCACCGGTTACAACCGGCTTCACAGCGTTGACTGTCCCTGCAGTGACCGTATTCCCTAATCCTGCGCGGGGCCAGCTGTCTATTAATCCGGGAATTATTACCGGCATTTGGCAGTACACACTGATGGATCAAACCGGAAAAACCGTGTTGTCCGAACAGCAGCTTGCTACAGATCTTGTAACGGTCAGCGTTGCTGCGTTGGCCCCCGGCATTTATCAGCTACATGTAACCGGAGACCGACTTTTACCTGCTGTCCAAAGGATAATCATCAGCCGTTAAACGGTGGCTGGCGGTCCCGGCGTTTGAGTTCTATTTCTTATTTTTACCCGCTATGTCAACCCACGAACGCGCCCATCATGATGAGGCCAATAATGTTACCTATCAACGTTGTCAATTTGCGTATGAATTCGCTGTGCCGTACATCACCGGAAAACAGGTGTTGGATGTCGGTTGCGGTAATGCCTATGGAACAGCCTTGATGGCGAAGAGCGCAGCTAACATCGTTGGGCTGGATTACGATGCAACGACGGTGGCAGACAATACATCGCGGTATGCAGATGTTGCTAATCTTTCTTTTCAGCAGAGCGTGATTCCGCCACTTCCTTTTGGCGACAATAGTTTCGATGTTATCACGGCATTTCAGTTTATCGAACACATAGCACCGCGCAAGGAATTTCTTCGCGAATGTTTGCGGGTGTTGCGGCCCGGTGGAAAATTACTCGTCACTACACCCAACATTAAAAAGTCGCTCGCTCGAAATCCGTTTCACGTGCACGAATATACGTTTGAGGAGATGAGGCAGGAAGTTGGCGGATTGACCAATTCGTTTCAGTTGAAAGGATTGAACGGTAACCAGCGAGTCAACAGTTACTACGATGAGAACGGAAAATTCGTTCGTATGATTCTCCGGTTTGATGTATTGGGACTTCACAAACGTTTACCGGCGTCGTGGCTGACTGCGCCGTATAATTTCATCACGAATCTGATGCGGAATAAGCTCAAAGAAAAAGTGAGTACCACGACCGATATCACTACGAAAGATTTTCACTTACAGGATGAATCCCTGGATACGACCTGGGATATTTACCTGATTGCGGAGAAGGGTTGATGCTGATTGTAACGAATAGGAACTCGTTTGATGAAAGGTGCATCATGAGCTGCTTAAGCATAAAGCTCCCTGAGCTTGTAGAAGGGAGCTTGTAGAAGGGTAGCTCGTCGAACTAATTCAGAATTTTGTCATAATGCAAAAAGCCCAGAAAACATCGTTTTCTGGGCTTTTTTGTTGACGGACTAGGACTCGAACCTAGAAAGGCAGAACCAAAATCTGCAGTGTTGCCATTACACC
>CAINVI010000112.1 GCA_903854075.1 Candidatus Pollutiaquabacter sp.
CGATAACAAAAATTGCAAAAACAATGCTGGCAACACCGTTGGTGGTAAAGAATGCCAGATTCACGCGCGAAAGGTCGGTGGGCCGTACCAATCGATGCTGGAAAATTAATAATCCAATGAAAAGTAGTGCGCCGATCCAGTATGTCAAGCCGAAACGAGCGTATATGCCGGCAGAAATTACAAATACTGCGGAGCTTATATGGAGTACTCTGGCAATACGCAGTGCCGTTGATTTTCCGAAATTAGACGGCATGCTGTAAAGTTTCGCCGAACGATCAAACGATTCGTCTTGTAGCGCATAAATTATATCAAAGCCACTTACCCAGGTGATTACCGTCAATGAAAATAATAGCGGCGTCCAGTTGAACTGTCCGGTTACTGCCAGATAAGCCCCGATAGGTGCAAGGGATAAACCTATTCCCAAAACAACATGGCACAGCCAGGTGAAGCGCTTCGTATACGAATAGCCAAGTACGACGAGTAGTGCAACAGGAGAAAGATAAAAGCAAATCGAATTTATCGTATAGGTAACACCAATGAAAAGGCCGGCGCTGATGATGACTAATAGCAATACCGAAGATGCTGAAAGTATGCCTCCGGGAATTTCACGCTGACGCGTGCGTTCGTTCTGTTCGTCGATGTGTCGATCGGCATAACGGTTGAATGCCATCGCAGCTGTTCGTGCAAAAATCATGCATAACACTACTTTGACTAACAATGTCCAGGTGAAGGTTTCGGATTCTTTTGTTAAGCCAAGAAAAAAACCTATCAGTGCGAAGGGCATCGCAAAGATGGTATGTGAAAACTTTACCAGCGATAAATAATTGTTCAGCCTCGGCATCAGGGGCGCAAATATACTACATTAAATCACCTGTAATCTGATCAATGCGCTACGACGAGTTTAATGGTACGGATATTTCTGCCGTTGGCGTGTAGTGAAAGCTGATACAGTCCATTATTCATTTCGTCGGTGGAAATGGATTCGCTTCCAGTTTGCTGTTCCAACGTGATTGATCTCACGATACGTCCTGCAATATCCGTGACTACAATTTCAGGTGCCGCCAGCGGTCCGGCAGCGGAGAAGTCATACTGGACACTGGTGTTTTCGCCGGCAGGATTGGGGGAAACACTGAAATGCAAGTTGTCGTAGCTTTCCAATTCGTCAATCCCGACGGTACAACCTTTCAATACTTTGTATCCGTTCACTTTTCCATAACCCCAACGTGTATCCGGTAAATTGGTTCCGGTAAATTGATCGCGGTCCGTGCAATTCAGTAGTGCCTGCTTAAGGTCGCTCCAAGAAGCCTGCGGATAGCGTTCGAAGTAAAGTGCTGCAATACCGGCCACTACCGGCGCCGACATGGAGGTTCCGCTGCTGCGTTTGTGTTTTCGGCCGGCTGCGACTGCTTCTGGAGAAAGTGCTGCGAGGATATTTAGTTCAGCTTGCGTTCCGCAGGATAGAATCCATTCTCCAGTAGCGACGATGTCCGGTTTAATACGGCCGTCTCGTGTAGGTCCATGACTGGAAAATTCGGAG
>CAINVI010000113.1 GCA_903854075.1 Candidatus Pollutiaquabacter sp.
CACCAAAATCTAAGCACTGCTCGCCCTTCTCTTCACTAATTTTACAACATTATTTCAACTTTTATATTTAACACACGATCACACACCGAACTCGATGTCAATATTAATGACAAGGTATAAAAACCTTTTCTCACTTGCTCTTTTGTTTTTCATTTTTCAAGTCGTTGCATACGCGCAATCCGGAGGTGTATTGCTGAACGAGATTTGTCCAACGAATGTGTCTGGATTAATCAATACAAAGAACGGTAACTTCGACGACTGGATTGAAATAAGAAACTCGCACGTCACACAGCATTTTCATCTGAAAGACTGGGGCCTATCCGACGATGCCACGAACCCGTATAAGTTCCGGTTTCCGGACATTGAACTTTATCCGGGACAAATCCTTACCGTTTTTGCAGCCGATGAGGATGAAACAAGAACGATACATCACTGGGAAAAGGCTACATCAGACAATAGCTGGTCCTTTTATTATACGGTAATTCCACCGGATACAAACTGGAGAAACTTGTCATTTACTACTGGCACTGGTTGGCAGACCGATCCATCGCTGCCTTGCTCCAGCAGCAGTTCCTCCTTACTCGCAATAGCTGCACGAAAAACCTTTACGGTTTTCGATAAAACAAAACTGCTTCAGGGCGTACTGAATATCAATTACGATGATGGTTATGTCGTGTATATTAACGGCGTAGAGATCTCCCGATCAAATTTGGGAACAACAGGTGTCCGCCCACTGTGGAACGAAGGAGCCCGAGATAAACACGACGTCGTTGCTTCCAATATCAGACCGGATTCTGTTTTCTTACCCTACAATTTACTGCAGCAGGTATTGGTAAACGGAACAAACGTTATCGCCATTGAAGCACACACTCAGGTGGGCTCGAGCGATGTCAGTGCAGCGGCCTACTTATTCTTCGGCGTAGATACCACAACTACTATCTGTAGCACTAATTTATTCCCAACTTGGTTTAAGACACCAACACATGATTACTTAAACGCTAACTTCAAATTGAGTCGAAGCGGTGAGACGGTTTACTTGTCTAATAACGCCGGCTATCTCGAAGATTCGTTTACTTATCCGGCGATGGAGTCAGATAATTCATTCGGACGCTGCGGAAATAGTACAACCTGGAGTTTGTTTTCAACGCCTACGCCTGACACATTAAATGGATCCTCCGTATGTTATCTTGGCTATGCATTTCCTCCGGTTTTTAACAAGACTCCCGGATTCTACCCGGGCGCTATACAAGTAGAGATCGACACCACTATTTTTGGTGGCGATGTATATTATACCTTAAACGGAAATACACCCAACACCGGCTCTATTCTTTACACCGGTCCGTTTCAAATTGATACGGCAACAACGATTCGTGCCCGTACGTTTAAGTCCAACTATTTACCAAGTCCGCTGGTCACCAATTCTTATTTGATTGATCAAACCATCGATCTTCCCGTATTTACAATCACCACCGATTCGTCTAATCTTTGGGATTACAATACCGGTATTTATGTGTTAGGTCCGGGCGCTTCCAGTACATCACCCTACAAAGGAGCTAATTTCTGGCAAGACTGGTCGAAGCCGGCATCTATCGAGTTTTACGATAAGCGAAAAAACCGACTTTTTAATTTCGAAGCAGAAATTGAGATTTACGGCAACTACTCTCGCGCCAAGCCGCAGAAGAGTTTTAACATCAAGATGGAAGATCGTTTTGGTACGGGCGGCATTAAGTATAATTTCATTACGGACAAACCGCAGCTGGACGAAACTGACGATATCGTGCTCCGTAACGCCGGCACCGACTGGAACAAAGTACACTTCCGTGATGTGTTCATGGAGCGCGTCATGAAGAATACGTACAGCGGATATATTGCTGCTGAACCAGCATGTATGTATCTGAACGGGCAGTTCTGGGGCGTCTATTCCATTCACGAAAATCACGATGAAAACTGGCAGCAGTTCAATTGGGGCTATGATGTGGATGAAATCAACTACCTGAAAGAAGACGGTTCTACCATTACTGTAAAAGAAGGCAGCGATTCTCTTTGGTGGGATATCTATAATTATGCCACGACGCAGTCGCCGTTGACGACTACCTATTATGATTACCTGGATCAGCGTATCGACTTCAGAAATTATGCCGATTACTTCATCGTGCAAACCTTTGTCAATAATGGCGACTGGATCGGCGACTGGACTAACAACATCAAGTTCTGGAGTCCCCGTAAGCCCGGTGGAAAATTAAAATACCTGGTCTATGACCTGGATATGGGATTCGGTTACGGCGGAGCCTCTGTAAACGATAATCGCTTGTCGATGGCAATCAATCCATCTTCCTTCTGCCACTCCTCCGAACTCTTCGATAAAGTAACAGACAATCCTACCTTCCAGCGTTATTTCATCAATCGCTATGCGGATTTGATCAACACTATTTTCCAGGAAGATAGTCTTGACCGCGTCATGTTCGGTATCCGCGATTCGATGACAGTCGATATGCCTGAGCACTTTGCGAAATGGGGCAGTAACATGTCTACGTGGGCCAATTACATCTCGGACATGCAGGATTATTATTCCCGACGTCCTTCCATTGTTCGCAATCAAATCGAAAGCCAGTTTGGTATGACCGATCAGGTTACGCTTACGCTGAATGTTTTTCCTGCGAATGCAGGGCGTATTTTGATCAGTACCATTATTCCGAGTGGTTATCCTTGGCAAGGTGTTTATTTTAACGGCAATCCGGTCACGATTACTGCTATTCCGAATCCAGGATTCACTTTTGATCACTTCACCTCGGCCAACCTTGGTGTGAGTAACATCAACGCAACCAATACGGTCAACTTTACCGCTAATCAGACGATAACGGCATACTTTAACGGATCGTCGGCTACCCCGCAATTATATTTCAGTGAGATCAATTATAATTCCGACGGGGCTGCTGATTGTAGCGATTGGGTCGAGATTTTCAACAGCGGAACGTTTGCTGTGGATATGTCCGATTGGGAGATTCGTGATGAACAAGATCATCATCGTTTCATTGTTCCTCCGGGAACAGTGCTGCAGCCTAATGAATATCTCGTAGTCTCTGAAGATTTAGAAAAATTCAATGCGCTCTTTCCTGCGGTTACTAATGTGATTGGGCCTACCGGTTTCAACTTCGGAAACGACGGCGATCAAATCCGTTTACTGGATCATCGCAACCTAGTAATCGACTCGGTCTATTATCAGGACTTTGCACCATGGCCATTGACGGCTGATGGTGGTGGTTACACCTGTGAACGCGCCTCGATTCCCGGTAATCCGTATGATGGCAACAACTGGTTCCCGGGTTGCTTGGGCGGCTCTCCCGGCCGTTCCTTTACCGGTACGCTGGGCGTTCCAATCAACATCACCGGCAACACTACCTTCTGTAATGGCGGAACGGTGTATTTACAGGCTACTGATGTACCCGGGTTCTCGTACCAGTGGTACAGGAACGGTGTGCCGGTTAGCGGTGCAACAACACCGGCATTTACAGCTACACAAACAGGATCTTATACAACAGTAGTTACCTTCCAGGGTTGCGCATCCGTATCCGACACCGCTGTCGTCAATCAGGTTAGTCAAAACGCCCCGCCGCTGGTCAGCGATGTTACCCGTTGTGGTCCCGGATCCGTGACGCTAGTTGCAGCGGCTACTGATACCGTTTATTGGTTCACCTCGATTGGCGGATTACCGATTGCCATGGGTGATACATTCATTACGCCAGCGGTTAATGCCAACACCGTCTTTTTCGCGCAGACCAGTTTGTCTTGTCCAAGTCAGCCTGTGTCAGTGACGGTCAACTTGCTACCTGTTCCCTCAGCTCCGGTGGTCGTTGATTTTGTTAAATGTGGTCCTGGACCAGTTACGCTTACCGCTACCGATACCGCGGTTATTCGCTGGTATAATTCGGCCGTTGGTGGTGGATTGCTCAACATCGGAAACACGTTCTCCATCCCCTTCCTGGCGAACGACACTTCATTCTTTCTCGAGTCCGGCAGTGTATGTGCCAGCAATCGGGTAGCTATGAATATTACAGTTCAGGAAACATCTACGCCTACTGCTGCTGACGGTTCCCGTTGTGGAAATGGAATAGTCATCTTGCAAGCCAACAGTCCTGATCCGGTTTCTTGGTACGATGCACCGGTTGGTGGTAATCTTGTAGGAACATCGCATATTTATCCCACCTCGTCACTTTCTGCGACAGATACTTTTTATGTACAGTCTAACGGCGTTTGCTCCAGCGCACGCGTGCCGGCCATTGCTTATATCTATCCAATTCCTCCACAACCTTTAGTGAGTGATACTACGGTATGTACTACAGGAACGATTACTGTTTCCGCGCTTTCACCGGAGCAGGTTTACTGGTACGACTCGGCAACATCAACAGCACCAGTCTATGTGGGTCCAGTCTTCAACACGTCTATCCAGTCGCAGGTGGACACTACTATCACGTATTACGTGGAAGCAGGATATCTTTGCCGCTCTATGCCACGTGTTCCAATGACGATTTACTATGAACAAGTGGATCAAGTGGATTTAGGACCAGATCTGATGCTATCAACGGGACAAACAGCAACGCTCGTCGCGAATGTTTCTGCCGTATCCTTCTTATGGTCAACCGGTGAAACTACGCCGTCCATCGTCATTAGTACATCCGATACGATCTCCGTTATCTGTACGTATCCGAACGGTTGTACAACAACGGATGATGTAGCGGTGACCTTCGTCACCGGTCTTGAAGATCCGAGTACGGTGGTGGCTACACAGGGAGTCTATCCAAATCCAACGAGTGAAAAAGCGCAGTTGAACTTGTTCTCCAAGCAAAGCATAACGGCCGTCGTTGATCTGGTGGATATTTCTGGTCGTATAATTCAGTCGACCGAATATTCGCTTGTCTGTGGGTTAAATCGCATCGCTATTTCCTTTGGGGATATTTCCTCCGGCAGCTACTTCTTGCGGGTAACGTCCGGCGGATACGCCTCGCATACCGAAAAACTGATAATTCAGAAATAAATAAGTGATTGAAAGAGGCCCTGTTTCGTTAAGCTAAACGAATTCGTTTATCTCCTTTTGGTCGCAACTACATTGAATTCTAAAGCAATTTTGATCAATTCGGCCTGAAATTCATTTTTCAACCCGTTTTTTTTTCGTAATTGCATATAGAGTACAATTCATTGCTAATAACTATCAATGCGGTTTATTTATCTATTTATAGCTTCTGTGCTGATTTCGGGCATCTTTTTGACGTCGGAAACAAGTGCTCAGTGTGTTACTCCGTCCGGTTTATCCACCAGCCAGATTACGTCAACCGGTGCCCGACTGAACTGGTCCCCGGCGCTGGCAGACAGTTTTCTAGTACGTTATTATGAAAGCGGTTCATCCGTTTTTAACTATATTGTTGTAAAACCAGGAACGTCTACCTCGGTCGTGATCAATAATCTCCGGCCCAATACATTGTATTATTGGGCGGTTCGTACATTTTGTAACGGCGGAATGAGCGGATCTTATCCAATCACCCCAGCTTCTTTCACTACGCTGGCCCAAACGGTTTCTTGTCTAACGCCCAATCAGACGAGCAGTTCTTCTATTACTAATTCAAGCGCAACTGTTTCCTGGAACCGCTACATTGTTGCAGATTCATTTGTTGTTCGGTATGCAATTACCGGCACTACGAATTACTCGTATGTAAAGCAGATTGGTACGTTGAATTCGTATAATATTTCAGGACTGCTTCCCGGTAGTTCTTATACGTGGGCCGTTCGCTGTGTGTGCGCCGGTAGCGGAACGCAGTCGTACAGCACTACCAACACGTTTACTACCACGGCCTCTACTACGAGTTCCTGTACTGTTCCTGATGTGACCTATTTCAGCAATAGTAATCGTACCGCCAGCTCGGCTACGGTAGGCTGGCGAAGTGTTTCGGGCGCCCAGCAATACAATGTGCGTTACGCGGTTCGCTATTCCGGAAACTGGCAAATCATCAGTGCTACCTCAAACAGTGTCGGACTCAACAATCTGCTTTCCTCTACGACCTATGAATTCCAGGTTCAAACGGTTTGCGCTTCCGGTTTATCCGCCTGGTCCTTCAGTGGCATCTTTACCACGTTGGCATCTTCATCTACATCGACGATAACGGTATCTCGCGGCCCTTACTTGCAGCAGGCAACGACTACTTCCATTTATATTCGCTGGAGGACGAACGTGGCAACGAATTCTACGGTACGATTTGGTACCAGTGCCACTAATCTTAGCATTGCTGCAAATAATACTACGTCTTCAACCGAACACATTGTTCAGCTGACCAACCTGTCGCCGAACACCAAATATTTCTATTCGATCGGATCGTCAACGTCTGTGCAGGCCGGCGATACCGGATATTATTTTTACACCCATCCTAACGTCGGATCCACCGGGCCTGTGCGTATCTGGGCTATCGGCGATTTTGGTGTTGGATCAACAGCACAAACACTCGTTCGGGATGCGTATATGAATTACGCCAGAAGTACGAACACGCACACCAATCTTTGGTTGTGGTTGGGAGATAATGCGTATGTGACCGGACTGGATAACGAATACCAGACGAACGTTTTCAATATGTATCCGTATCAGTTCCGTAAATGGGTGTGTTGGCCGACCACCGGTAATCACGACCTCTATTCAGCCAATGCTACTAACCAGACTGGAGCGTACTTTGACTCCTTTACTTTACCTAAAAACGGTGAAGTGGGCGGTGTTGCCAGTAATACAGAAGCCTACTATTCGTACAACTACGCCAACATCCATTTTGTTTGTCTAGAGTCAACGGATGCATCCTTCCGCGCCAACGGCGGGGCCCAGTTGACATGGCTTGCGAACGATCTTGCAGCCAATACGCAACGTTGGACCATTGTTTACTTCCACCACCCTCCGTTTACCAAAGGGTCACACGATTCCGATACGGAAATCGAGCTCATGGAAATGCGTTCCAATGTGGTTCCGATACTGGAGAACTATAAAGTAGATCTGGTATTGAGCGGACATAGCCATGCCTTCGAGCGATCTTATTTGTTGCGTGGCCATTACGGAAATGAGAATACCTTCAACAGCAGTACTATGGCGGTGAATGCCGGTTCCGGCGCAGCTGCGAATCCGTATATTAAATCGTCGCCTAATTTTTACGGTACCGTATACGCAGTGTGCGGTGTTTCGGGAAAAGTGAGCGGCACCACCTCTGGATGGCCGCATAACGCGATGTATTTTTCCTCCGTTAGTCACTACGGATCCATGGTCATTGACATTGCCGGCGATCAGCTGGATTGCAAATTAATGTCCAGCTCCGGATCAATTCGTGATCAGTTCACGATTCAGAAATCGGGAAATGCACCACCACTTTCCGGTCAGTTTGCCTCCGGCCTCAGCCGACAACTCTATCCGTCAAGTCCTGTTTTTGATTTAGCACTGTTCCCCAATCCTGTCGTTTACTCAGCAACCGTTGAGTTCCAACTCGAACATGCAGCTAATGTAGTGCTGGAAGTTTATGATATGAACGGCCGTGTTGTTTCAAACGCCAATAATGGCATGGAACTTCCGGAAGGGTTGAACCGAATTCCTCTTCCTGTAGAGGCGGCAACATTGCCGCGCGGATTATATATCTTGCGACTTACTGCCGGCGACTGGTCTACCACCAGACGTTTTGAAATACAGTAATCCATAAGTAAACCGGACGTATCGTCCGACGTGTGTTGATAAGGGAATGACCTCCCGTGTTACACATCTCCTTTCATCTCCCATCTTTGTTGTGCGGCCGTGAATCAATAAAAGGTCGAAAAAAGACAGATGACAACATTTGCAGATTTAGGATTATACGATTCGCTGTTGGACGGACTCGATTCCATGGGTTTCGAAAAGCCTACACCCATTCAGGAACAAGTCATGCCGCATATTCTCGCGGGAAAAGACATCATTGCCTGCGCACAGACCGGTACCGGAAAAACAGCTGCTTACCTTCTTCCGGTACTCGATAAAATCAGTCGCCAGGAAAAAGAACATACCGCAGCACTTATCATCTCGCCAACGCGAGAACTCGCTCTGCAAATTGATCACGCTTTCCAGGGCTTTTCTTATTTCACCTCAGCGAGTTCTATTGCGGTTTACGGCGGTGGCGATGGACACACGTTCGATCGCGAGAAAAAAGCATTGACAGAAGGCGCCTCGGTCGTTATCGCAACACCTGGACGATTGATCAGTCACCTGAACCTTGGTTATGTGAAATTCGACCAGCTTGATTTTCTTGTACTCGATGAAGCGGATAAGATGCTGGACATGGGATTCTACGATGATATATTAAAGATCATTCGCTTTTTGCCGTCTAAACGACAGAACCTGTTGTTTTCGGCCACTATGCCGCCGAAAATCCGTGATCTTGCCCGCAAGATCATGCACGATCCGTTTGAAGTAAACATTGCTATCAGCAAACCGGCAGCCGGCGTTACACAAACTGCGTATGTTGTTTACGACGCACAAAAGCCCGAGTTGCTCAAGCATATTTTGATGAAACGTACAGATCCGAGTATGCTCGTCTTTGCTTCCACTAAGCAGACTGTGAAGGATCTTGAAAAAGAGTTACGTCGCAAAGGCCTGCCGGCTCGAGCGATTCACAGCGATCTTACACAGGAAGAGCGTGAATCGGTATTGCTTTCATTCCGTACACGACAAACACGTATACTCGTGGCGACAGATATTCTTTCTCGCGGAATTGATATCGACAATATCGGGCTGGTGCTTAATTATGATGTTCCAGGCGATGCTGAAGACTATGTTCACCGTGTCGGAAGAACTGCACGTGCCGAATCTACGGGTGAAGCTATCACCTTTATAGGACAAAAAGACCAGCGCCGTTTCGGTGTTATTGAAGAATTGATCGAACGGGTGATTCCCAAAGAACCACTTCCTGAAGGGATGGGCCAAAGCCCTATGTATAATCCGGCTGCACGAAGTGGTGGAGGAAATGGTGGCGGAGGAAATAAAAAGCGTCGCCCGCCATTCCGTAAGAAACGTAAAAGCCCGGCCAACGGCTGAACCGCTTAGTGGTTGTGTTTTCGGATCTTTATCACCACCGATTTTGAAGTCGGCGTGTTACTCTTCTCAGCGACGCTGTTAATCGGAACCAACACGTTTGTTTCCGGGAAATAGGTAGCCGTACATTTTTCAGGAATATTAAAAGGTATAACGATAAACAGGTGCGCGACACGCTCCGTTCCGTCGTGGTAGTTGTACAGATCCACCACATCCCCCTTTTGTAATCCGGCCGCTGCCACATCTTTTTCGTTCATGAAAATGACGCGTCGTTCATTGTAGACGCCTCGGTAACGATCGTCTAATCCATATATTGTCGTGTTGAACTGATCGTGGCTACGCACGGTCATCATCATATACTCGTCATTATCCAGCGTGTGCTCCAGCACCGGCGCAATGCTGAACTCACCGCGACCGTTGAAAGTAGTGAACCGTCCTTCCCTTGCGGCATTCGGCAAATAGAAACCTCCAAGTTTTCGCACACGATCATTGTACTGATCAAAACCATTGATTGTCGCCTCGATAGCATCACGGATATGATCGTAGTGCTGCATGAATTTATCCCAGCGTGAATCAGCTTTTTCACCGAAGGTCGCTTTGGCCAACCTACATACAATCATAGGTTCGCTCAGCAATTTGTCAGAGATCGGTTTCAGGTTTCCTTTCGACATGTGAATAACACCCATGGAGTTTTCGCAAGAAACAAATTGTGCTTCACCGCCGATGATATCTTTATCACTGCGTCCATACGTTGGTAATATAATCGCTTCTTCACCATGAATCAGATGACTGCGGTTTAGTTTCGTGGAAACCTGCACGGTTAATTTACAGCGGCGCAATGCCTCCGCAGTATATACAGTATCCGGCGTGGCAGAAAGAAAATTTCCACCCATCGCAAAAAATAATTTTATCCGGCCATCGTGCATAGCGTTGATACTGTCTACCGAATCGAAGCCGTGCTTGCGCGGCGGCTCGAATCCGAAAACGGCTTTCAGTTTGTCAAGTAATGCATCGGAAGGTTTTTCCTGAATACCCATCGTGAAGTCGCCCTGCACATTACTGTGTCCGCGCACCGGACATGTGCCGGCTCCCGGTTTGCCGATACTGCCTTTCAGCAGCAACAGATTGACCACTTCCTTAATGGTATCAACGGCATTTTTGTGTTGCGTAAGCCCCATCGCCCAGCAGGCGATGATTTTTTTCTTTCCTTTCAGCAGCTCCGCCGCTGCTCGAATAGTCGCTTCGGGAACACCGCTCTGACGAATCAATTCTCCCAGATCAAATTGTTTGAGGTGCGTACAGTATTCGTTATATCCGGACGTATGGTCACGGATGAAATCCTGGTCGAAAACAGATCCCGGAGTATTCTCTTCTTCTTCCAGCAGTAAACGGTGGATCGCTTTAAGCAAAGCCATATCGCCATTGATCTTCACCTGAAGAAATAAATCGGTGAGCCGTGCTTTAATACCCAACATTCCTTTAGCCGTTTGCGGATCGTTAAAACTGATCAGTCCTGTTTCCGGCAATGGATTGATGGAAATGATGATGGCGCCGTTTTCCTTGGCTTTCTGCAACGCACTTAGCATACGCGGATGATTCGTCCCCGGATTCTGTCCGATGATCAGAATCGCTTCGGCCATATAAAAATCTTCCAGCTTCACCGAGCCTTTACCGGTGCCAATAGATTCAATAAGTGCGATTCGGCTGGACTCGTGACAGAGATTGGAGCAATCCGGTAAGTTGTTAGTGCCGTACTGCCGAACAAAGAGCTGATAAAGGAATGCAGCCTCGTTACTGGTCCGACCGGAAGTATAAAAAGTAGCTTCGTCCGGAGATGACAATCCATTCAACGTGTTCGCGATTTTTTGAAAAGCATCTTCCCATGAAATCGGTTGGTAATGTGTGCCGTTTTTTGGAAGATACATCGGCTCGGCAATGCGTCCCTTTTTTCCGATTTCATAATCGGTAAGTTGCGACAATTCGGCAACGCTGTGTTTAGCGAAGAATGCCGACGTTAATTTTTTTGTGGTTGCTTCTTCCGCGATAGCTTTCGCTCCGTTTTCACAATATTCTGCTATAGCTGAACGATCATCATCCGGATCCGGCCAGGCACATCCTGGACAATCGTATCCGTCTTTCTGGTTTATTTTCAGTAGCGCCTTAACGCCGCGTGCTACATTCATTTCGCCGAACACATGTTCGGCCGCACTGACCACCGCCGGAATTCCGGCTGCTGCTTCTTTCGGCTTACCAAGTTTTAGTCCGGTGAATTTTTCCGGATTTTCCGGATTAGGTGTTGACGAGTCTGAATGTTCTTTCATACGATGATGCGTTGTGCGCCGGTGTAGATATTAAAACGCTGGTCGCGAAGAAAACCAATAAGAGTGATGCCGAAACGTTCCGCCATTTCAACGGCCAGTCCCGAAGGTGCGCCTACTGCAGCAACAATGGGGATTCCTGCCATTGCTGCTTTTTGAACAAGCTCGAAACTCGCTCGACCACTCAATAACAAGATGTGGCGGCTGAATGGCAACACTTCTTGTGCAACTCCGGCGCCAATGATTTTGTCTAAGGCATTGTGACGTCCTACATCTTCCCGCAAGTATACTAACGTGCCGTCAGCTTCAAAAAGTGCAGCAGCATGCAGTCCTCCGGTATAATCAAATACGGTTTGTTGTTTTCTAACTATGGAAGGTAAGGCGAGTAATAGTTCTTGGGAAACGGTGATGAGTTCGTCGGAGGTTATGGAGGAAGTAGTACAGGTACTCATAACAGCATCGATAGATGCTTTACCGCAAACACCACAGCTGGAGGAAGTGTAAAAATTTCGTTCGAGTCTTTCCAGGACTGGTACAACCGTAGGTTGCAGTTCAACACGCACCGTATTTTCATCCGTCTGCTTGGTTCCGCCATCTGTACAGTAGCGAATACTGCTTACGGCGTTATTTCCAGCGATGATGCCTTCGGTGTAGAGGAATCCCAGCGCCAGTTCGAAATCATTTCCGGGTGTTCGCATGGTGACAGCGATGTTCCGTTGACGACGATCATCGGCCGGACCGTAGCCGAGCCGGATTTCTAGCGGCTCTTCGGCTGCGAGCAGATCATTCGTACTTTCCCACTGTCCGTCACGAAGACGGCGAATGGAGACGGAACGTACAGCAGGTTGCATGGTGTAAAGTTAATCACCGCGCATCACTTTACAGCAGGTTCACGAAAGGCTTTTGATCAGTTTTTCGGCCTGTTCGGGAGTGTCTATACTTTGCAGCCAGCGATTATCCTCGGCCTCCAGGTTCACCACGGCTACTTCACCTAGCAATTCCTGCAACGAAAATCGACCGTTTGCATAGCGGGCCTCCAGGACCGGTAATACCGAAGGCAGATAGACCGTCAGTAAAGGTTCCGCACGGTGGGTCTCCGGATTGGTAAATGCGACAGCCTGCGAAGCGGAAGTGACGGCGTTAATCAATGTGCTAAAGGTGCGCGGATGTATGAGCGGATAATCGCATCCGGCTATGATCCACGCGTGCTGCGGATACCGGTGGAACGCTGTCAGCAATCCGGCCATTGGGCCAATATCACCGAGCGAAGGATCGTCCGCCATGAACCAGGCGGGATCTTCAGAAGATTTATTTTTAACGGCGATAAATACATCATCACAGTAGGGAAGGAGCAGGTGTCGCACATAATCCCGTTGCGGCTGACCGTGGTAATTCAAGAGTGATTTATCACGACCCATCCGCGTGCTTTGACCACCCGCCAAAACAAGTCCCATATATTTTTCCGACACATTCATCGATCAGTAAATGTAGCGAAATAAAAAACCCGTCGCGTTGAGCGACGGGTATCTTATGGTTGTCTGCAGTAGTTATTATTTATTTCACGGAAGTGCTGCGGCCTTCGACCTTCGGATTATAAAGGTCCCAACATTTTTGCACCGGAATGACACGACGCTTGAGTTTGGTATCGCGTGCACCTTCCATCCAGAATTCAGGATAACAGCTGATGGTCTGGTTAGAGTTTATCATATGAATCTCTTTTTTCCAGCCTTCCCAGCGGTAGTTGTTGTAGAACATCTTGATTTCGCCGGCGAAGCAAAACTGCAGGAAGTCTTCGTATTTAAGTCCTGTGGATACCCAGCGACGATCATTTGGTCCCTGATAAAACACATAGGCATTTTCAAAGCGCGTGTGCGGGGTGAGGTAGAGTGCGAAGAAGCCGCCAACTACATCATCGGCCACAAGGAAATATTTTACAGTATCGTTTCCGGCTACACTTTTTCCTTTATTCCATTCGATCAGTCCGCGGTTGAATTTGTCACATCCAGAACCCAGGACGCGCAACCAGCCGCCGTCAACGATCATACCGCCGCTGTTAAACGCAAAGGCGGCGAGTGTGGAATTGATATCAAAATCAGCCCGGAAAAGGGTGAACTTTGCACGTGTTGTATCGGCCGGAAAAAACTGTATCGGATTGGTTGCATTGGCTTTCCATTGTTCGATCTTATGCCAGGCTTGGTTAGTGGCAGCGTTATAATCGACCGTAACGCGTTTTGCCGACTGGGCAAAACTGCACAAGGAGACTAGCGAAAATGCAATCAGAAGGGTGTTTAAGCGTTTCATGAGCGTGGGTTTCTGCCGTCATTGGCGTACCTTATTTTGTACTGCCGTTGTCCCCATAAAGTTACCCTGGTGGACTTCCCCCCGCGATCAAATTTTGGTCATTTCTTACACTAAAAAGAAGCTTTTGAAGACCATTTGCCGTTAAAAAACGATTTAAAAGCCATTAATACAATCAAATTCGAATACAAACATTACGTTCTTCGGTGAAGAAATTAAGTGCTTCAAAGCCGCCTTCCCGGCCGACTCCGCTTCCCTTCATACCGCCGAAAGGCGTGCGCAGGTCGCGCAGCAGCCAGCAGTTGATCCATACGATGCCGAACTGTAACTGATTTGCCAGCCGGTGGGCACGACTCAAATCGCTGGTCCATAACGAGCAGGCGAGTCCATAGCGGGTGCTGTTGGCATACTGCAATACCTCTTCTTCCGTATCGAACGGCTGCAAGGTGACGACCGGTCCGAAGATCTCCTCTTGGTTGGTGCGGCAGTCGAACGGCAGGTTTTCAAAAACAGTAGGTTCAATAAAGTATCCATTGGCGCAACGTCCGGATGGCGTTACTGTGTTACCGCCGCATAATAGTTGGCCACCTTCTTGCTTGGCGAGATCGATGTAGGAAAGTATTTTTTCGAAATGCGGTTTCGAAGCAATTGCACCCAGCCAATTTTCTTCGACCAACGGATCCCCCACTTTTAATTTCTTCACTTCCTGAACGAACGCGTCCTTGAACTTTTCGTAGATGGATCGTTCAATCAACAGGCGGGAACCACAGAGACAAATTTCTCCCTGGTTTGAAAACGCGGAGCGAACGGCTGTTTGAACAGTCTTGTCAAAATCAGCATCTGCAAATACGATGGTTGGATTTTTACCGCCCAGTTCAAGTGATAATTTTTTGAACATGGGGCCGGCAGTTGCGGAGATGATTTCTCCGGTTTTCGTGCCACCGGTGAACGAGATGGCCGGAATCTGCGGGTGAGATACGATGCTCATACCGACTTTCGGTCCGAGGCCATGTACAATATTCAGTACGCCTGGAGGGAATCCGGCTTCTATGGAAAGTTCTCCCAGTATATAGGCGGTCATCGGTGTGATCTCCGAGGGTTTTGCTACAACAGTACAACCCGCAGCCAGTGCCGGTGCAATTTTCCAGGTAAACAAATAGAGTGGGAGATTCCAGGGCGAAATACAACCCGCTACACCAATGGGAGTTCGCAAGGTGTAATTGATCGCAGTCTGTTCCATCGCATGTGCCTCTGTATGCGTATGCAATGCAGCGGTAGCGTAAAAATGAAAGTTCGATACGGCACGAGGGATATCTACACTTTTCGATAGCCACAGCGGCTTACCCTGGTCGTTCGTTTCCGCCAGCGCAAGTTTGTCCAGGTTTTTTTCGATCAGCGATGAAAGTTTCAATAACGCTGCGGATCGTTTTTCTTTTGGTGTAGTTGACCATGCCGGGAAGGCCGCGTTTGCCGCAGCTGTTGCGGCGTCTACATCACGTTCATCCGAATCCGGAATGCGTGCATATACTTCACCGGTAGCCGGATTGATATTGTCGAGGTAATTGCCGGCGATCGGTTCTACCGATTGTCCGTTGATGAGGTTCTTGATGGTGAGCACTGCGGAGCGGGAAATAGAGGATGAAACGTTTGGCCGGCAAAAAAACGAACTTTTCGGGCAGGATTATCCGATTTTTTAACAAAAATACAGCCCGATTTGGATTCTACATAAAATGCTCTATATTAGTGTTTCACGAACGAGTCCAACACATCAGCTTCGTATGAAATCGGCCCTACTCCATCGCAAGGATAAAGAGGTTCTTGAACGGATAAATCGTCTGTTCGAGCGTAAGAAGTTTAAGCTGGTCAGTCAGACGCTTAATCACGAAGACGGAGTGTTTCATTTTCGTGCGCGTAAGTCCTCTTTGTTTCCAATGCGTATCGTGGAAGGACTTGATCTTAAGATAAAGCGTATCAGCGATACCGTTACACGCATTGATCTTTCTGTTTTGAAAAATGATGTGGAAGTTGATCATCCCTCTGCCCGTGAGAAGGAGGACCAGTTGATCGGCACGATTTACAAGATCTTCTAAGGGTTTAGTTTAAAGATTTCCGGTTCGTCCGCCATCTACCGGTACATTTATCCCGGTGATATAGCCGGCAGCCGGTGAGGCGAGGAACGCTACAGCATTCGCTATTTCTGCCGCTTCGGCAAATCGTCCCATCGGAATTTCTTCTATCATTTCTTTGCGTACGTCGTCCAGTTTCATGCCCGTTTTACCGGCCTTCAATTCAATCAATGATTGTAACCGGATGGTATTCGTAGCACCGGGGAGAACATTGTTCACCGTGATACCGTAACGTGCTACTTCAATAGACCAGGTCTTTGACCAATTTGCTACCGCAGCACGAACGGTGTTGGATACGCCCAGGTTACGGAGCGGCTGTTTGACAGAGGTGGAAATAATGTTGATGATGCGTCCGTAACCGGCGGCTTTCATTCCGGGGAATACCGCCTTGGCCAGCACCTGATTACAAATCAAATGGTTGTTAAACGCTTGCAGGAATGCACCTTCCTCTGCCTCCGTAATCGGACCGGAAGCCGGTCCGCCCGTGTTATTGACCAGGATATGAACCGGGTGATTTTCAGCGTAGCGGGTTACGATTTGCCGGAGCTCGTCCGGCCGTGTGAAATCGGCCACCAAATACTCGTGCTGTTGCTGGAAAAGAGCCGACAGTTCTCGCTTGACTTTTTTCAGCTGCTCTTCATTTCTGGCAATCAATGTTACAGAAGCGCCAAGCAGCGCCAGCTCCAGCGCAGCGGCCTTTCCGATACCTTGTGTGCTTCCGCATACTAAGGCTCTTTTTCCGCGAAGATCTAAGTTCATGTCGGTTGAATAGAACGATCGTTTTCGTTAACTTTGAAAGGTGACTTTTGTAGCACTTTCAGGGTATAAAGCTAACAAAAGCATTTGTACAATTACATTCACGTTCTAATCCTTCCCCACAACATGACGATTACACCGCCATTCTCGTTTAAAAAATGGATTGATGAAAACCGACACCTGCTCAAGCCGCCCGTAGGCAATCAGGTCGTCTATAAGCCCAACCAGGACTTCATCGTCATGGTCGTTGGAGGTCCGAATTCACGCAAGGATTTTCATTACAACGAAACTGAAGAATTCTACCATCAGCTGGAAGGAGATATTGTCGTGCGTATCATGCAGGACGGCAAGCCGCTCGACATTCCAATTAAGGAAGGAGAGATATTTCTCTTACCGGCGAAGGTCCCCCATTCTCCACAGCGTGGCCCTAATACGGTCGGACTAGTCATGGAAGTGCAGCGTCGCCCGGGAATGAAAGACGGTCTCATGTGGTTCTGCGAAAAATGCAATCATCAGCTACACGAAAGTTATTTCGAGCTCGAGGATATTGTAGCCCAACTGGCCGCAGCCATGAATGCGTATTATGAAAATAAGGACCTTCGTACGTGTAAACAGTGCGGACATATAATGGAACCGCCACCGAAGCTGGTCTGATAGTGTTCGTCTTTTGATCAACCATTTTTTTAAAATCCGTTCCGGATGAACAAGAAGCTCACCCGAAAAGAAAAGCAAGCCGCTCAACCGAAAGGTCCTTCCCGCCAACAGCAGCATTCCCTGATTGCTGCCACTCAAAAAACAAAAAGATGGCTGGGTTTATTGCTAGCGGCGGTTGCGATGCTCGTTTATGCCAATACCGTCAACCACCAATACGTACTCGACGATTGGGGACTGATTCCCGAGAATAAAATAACGCGTAAGGGCACGGAAGGCTTGGGGGAGATTTTCAAAACCAGTTACCGGACAGGTATGGATATTCCGGATTATTCGCTGTATCGTCCGTTGTCCAAAGCGACTTTCGCAATAGAGTGGGAGATAGCGCCAAACAATCCGCAGCTGGGACACATCAATAATATTCTGATGTACGGACTTTGTTGTTACTTACTCTTTCTTGTGCTTGTTAGATTGTTCAATGGAAAATGGATAGTACCGTTTATTACGGCATTACTTTTCGCCGTTCACCCCATCCACACCGAAGTCGTTGCCAACATCAAAAGTCGTGACGAGATTTTGGCGATGATTTTTTTAATTCTTTCGCTGGGAGCAGCATTGACGTATGTGACACGAAAAGGAGTAGTCCCGTTGTTCATCTTGTCGGGTTGTTTTTTTCTGGCCATGCTTTCTAAAGAGTCGTCCATTACCTGGATTGCCGTTATACCTCTTGCGCTTTATTTTTTTACTGAAGCTAAAAAGTCAGACGTGTTCAACGTCACATTGGCAGCGGTGATTCCTTCCGTTCTCTTTTTGTTGATCCGCCGGAGTATTCTCGGATCGGCTGATTTACCGATACCGGTTGCAGATAATTACCTGGCCGGTATTCCGGATTTTCTGACGCAACGCACTTCCGCTATCGCGATTCTAGGGTTTTATTTTTACAAACTTTTCGTTCCGTATCCATTGATGGCGGACGCATCCTTCAGTCATTTCCCGCCTTATAACTGGAACGACTGGCATTTTTTGGTAACACTCCTCGTGTTTCTAGGATTAATCTGGTATGCACTACGTCGCTTCACCGCCAAGGATCCGGTAGCATTCGCCATCCTTTATTTTTTCATCACCATTTCAATCGTCTCTAACGTATTGTTGCTGATCGGTACCAACTATGCGGAACGACTTCTGTTTGCACCATCGCTGGGTTGGTGTCTGGCAATTGCTGTCGTACTGGGAAGGGTGTTTGAACGTGAAACCAGCGAAGACCAGCCGCCGCTTTTGCTAATGACGTTTTTCAAAAAACACAGTCGGCTACTCGCGTTCACCGCGGTATTGTCGCTGGTGTTTTTCGGAGTAGCGACCTCTCGCAATGCAGCTTGGGAAACGAATTATAAGTTATACACTACAGACATCGCCAAGGTCCCGAACAGTGCACACATGCGATTTTATCTGGCGAACCACATTACATCCGAAGAATACCTCACTGATTTAGGCGATTCGGTGAAAGCGGCGCTATCGCAAGAACAAGCGATTCTTCAATTAGATACGGCTATCATGATCAATGAGAAATATGCGGACGCCTATCAGCGCCGAGGCTATATTCGATATTCAAAGAAAGAATATCCGCGGGCGGAGGTTGACTTTAAAAAAGCACTTGACATAAATCCTACAGAACCCGTCGCGCATAATAATTATGGTAATTTATTATTTAACTCCAACCGATTTGACGAAGCAAAAGTACAGTTTGAACAAGCGATACGTTATAATCCTCGTTACGCGCATGCATTGAACAATCTGGCCAGTATATATGGAGTCATGGGAGAAGGGGAACGTCAGGCGATACAAGCCGACCCTTTGAATGCTGCGCAGCACAGTGCAAATGCAAAGCGTAATTACGAAACTGCAATCGGTTATTTTCAAAAAGCTATCAAAGAGGATCCGGAATATCCAACGCCGTATTACCTGATGGGAATAACCTACCGTAATCTTGGCGATGAACAGACAGCACGGACGTACATCCAAAAATCTGAAGAAGTAAAAAAGATCAAGCGATACAATGCTGGTAATTGATATTCATACCCACATCCTCCCGGAAAAACTACCGGATTTCAAGTCCAAATTCGGTTACGGCGGATTTGTGTCGCTCGACCATCACAAGCCCTGCTGCGCCCGCATGATGATTGACGGAAAATTTTTCCGTGAAGTTCAGGACAATTGTTGGGATCCGGAAGTGCGCAAGCACGAGTGTGATCATCACGGTGTTCATGTGCAAGTATTATCGACCATCCCTGTGATGTTCAGTTACTGGGCGCAACCGCAGGATGCATTGGATGTCTCCATGTACCTTAATGATCATATCGCTGACATTGTAGGCCGTTATCCGGGCCGTTTTGTAGGACTGGGTACAGTTCCGTTACAACATCCGGAACTTGCTATTCGAGAGTTGGAGCGTTGCATGAAAATCGGATTGCGTGGCGTACAGATCGGCTCCCACGTCAACGAATGGAACCTGAACGAACCGGCGCTGTTTCCGTTTTTTCAGGTGGCGCAGGAATTGGGCGCTTCGATTTTTGTTCATCCATGGGATATGATGGGCAAAGAAAAAATGAATAAGTACTGGTTGCCATGGCTCGTCGGAATGCCTGCCGAAACATCGCTGGCCATTTGCTCTATGATCTTCGGCGGAATTTTCGAACGCCTTCCTAATTTGCGTGTGGCCTTTGCACACGGTGGCGGATCGTTTCCCGCTACCTTCGGACGAATTGAACACGGCTATCGCGTTCGTCCTGATCTGGTGGCGGTCGACAATCCGGAGGATCCGCGGAAATATTTAAAACAGTTTTATCTCGACTCCCTCGTACATGATCCGGTGATGCTCGATTACCTCGTGAAATTCATGGGTCCGGAACGAATTGCATTGGGAACAGATTATCCGTTTCCGCTCGGTGAATTATCACCAGGAAAATTGATTAAAGAGATGCCGTATGATGATTCATTGAAAGAACGTTTGCTTAGCGGAACCGCACTTGAATGGCTCAATCTGGATCGCAAGCAATTTCGCGGATGATATACTCGCATTAAAAAACCCCGGTGATTTCACCGGGGTTTTTCTTTTCGGGAATTTGAATTACCATTTGTCTTTGTCTTTATCTTTTCCGCCGGCGGGTACGGTAAAGACGCGGGAGATATTAAATCCGAGACGAATTCCTCCGTCGCTCCACGTGTCCGTAGTGCGGGCCAGGAATTGGTTCTCCACAATACCGAATGAGTTGGTCAGGTGAACCTGGAAAACGTGTCCGCCAGTTTCCAATTCGTAACCGATACTGAAGCTGTCGTGATACTTTTCTTTATCCAGGACGAAGTCATTTGGAAAGCGCCATGCATATTCAAAGGTAATTGCCGATCGTTTGGAAAACTTGATACGTGTTGCAGCAGAGAGTCCGAACGCATCGTTCTTATCAGTGATATTGTCTACGAGGTTGTAGTGCACAAACCACGGAGCGATTTGAAGCGAAAAACCGGGGCTGAATTTTTTTCCGATGATGATCTGATGGCAATACGAATAGCGATCAATACCATAATAATACTTATCCAGTCCGACGGCCGCCGCCGGATCTTTCAGAGCCGTGCGATAAGCGGCGCTTAATAGCGTTACGCTGACCGGCATGGAGTTGTCGGTTGTTTGTCGCAGCAAACGGAATTTCAGAAAGCCGTCGACCATTTTTTCGTAGGAGCTACGTCCAATACCAAACATGAGGCGACCGTTGTAGCTGTATTCCAGCCCCAGTCGAATGTTGGCAGGACCATCGATACCCCACGCATCGTAGGAACCGCTATTGATCGGTCCGAAGCGGTGAGAGATACGGAAGTCCAATGTTTTTGGACCAACAGTTTCCAGGGTGTGGAAATTGATAAGTCGCGTAGACTTAAACGCCGCAGAACTGAATTCACGAGCGGGTTTTTCATCGGTTCCAATCTCACTTAAAAGATCTTGCGCGTGTAGAGATCCTAAACTCAGGATTCCGGCAATAACGAGTAAATTTCTCAGGATGGCTTTCATTTCACAAATTTAGTTATTCTGTGCACCCCTGTTGATCCAGGCACTGATTAAATTGATTTTACAATCACTAAGTTTTCCACCGCCTTTAGGCATTTCGTTATAGTTGCCATCGTGTGTGATGGAACTCATTAGCGGATTATCAAATAATGTTTGATTATAAATACTCGTGTAATCGTGTAGCTCTACGCCTGTTGGGTTGCCTTGTGCATGACATGCGGCGTTGTTTCCGCCACAACTTCCGTTCATGATCGACTGGATGTCGTTGGCAAAAGAAATAGTTCCGGTAGTATCCTTACAAGGTTCCGGCCCCGCCAGTTCTTCAGCATGATCGTAATAACAACCCGTGAGTAAAACGGAGGTAAGTAATAGGAAAAAAAGAATTGTTTTCATGGTCAGTTGTTTTCTGCGCCCTGTTCGATCCACAAATATATTTTACGAAGGTCTTCGTCCGACAATGGTCCTTGCGGAGGCATTAACGGTTCTTGTCGGTTGGCGACGACGCGATAGAGTTCACTTTTCCAGGCACTTCCGGGGACGATCTCTCCATTATCCATCACATCTTCGTACGACTCCAACGAGAAAGATTGAGGCTGTTGTCCACCGTGACAACCGCTCATGGTACAATTAGAAGAAAGAATGCCTTGAATTTCGGAAAATGACACATCCTCTTCAATGGTAAGATCTGCTTCATGCTGACAGCCGGCCAGCAATATAACAGCAGTTAAAATGTAATACGTTTTTTTCATCCGGTAAGAAGGATATAAAAAAGGCGGCCTGTTCGCCGCCTTTAGTTTTATTGAAGAACAATTCGTTTTACCAGTGATTGGCTACCGTTTTGAATAGATACAATGTAGGTTCCTTTGCCCAAGCTTGACATTCCCGTTACATTCCAGGTCAATTCATTCATAGTGAAAACAGAGGTTGTTTCGGAGCGCACCAGCTTCCCTTGCACATCGAAGATGTTCAGCAACAGATTTCCTGTAGATTGAGGAGTAATACGGATATTCATTTCATTAGAGATAACTGTTGGGTAGATGGAGAAGCTGCTGTTGTTATCCGGCGATTCAATACCGGTGGTAGAGCGTTCTGTTAATACAGTGGTTCCGGTGTAGATGTAATCGCCCGCATCGCTTGCGTTTGCATTTGCAGCATTACCGCAATAGTAAAACGTGACATTGCCCGTGCCGGCAGCAGGGGCTATCCAATTAAAGTTAAACAGCATGGAGTCGGCGCTTGCGCCACCGTTTAATGTATGTGTTACGCTGATTCTTCCAACAGAACCGGTAAGTGTTGATGTTTTAGTTCTTGTGTGGGCGGCATCAGTGATAACGAATGTGCCGGCATTGGTATTATTATCATTGAGTGCTTCTACGCCGAGGCCGAACAAGCTGCGACCAGGATAGGCCACTTTAAACGTCATGGAATACGTTTGTCCGGGAACGTATTCATTATTGGTAGTTCTGGTACGTAGCTCAATACTTCCAGCTCCGGAGTTGATGGCAAAGGAGTTGTGGCACCCTGTCCAGCAAGTGCCTTCGCCAGGAGATCCGACAGCACCTGCGCGTCCGTTGTCATTCATAACCTCTGCCGTCAGCAGGCCAAACATTCCGCAGACTAAAGTAGCAATAAAAACAGTTTTTTTCATGATGAAGGTTTGATGGTTGGTTAGAAAATCCGTTTAAACGGATATGAGGCTGCAATTTACTACACCAATTCTGTAGCTATGCTGAAATAGCGACCAAGGCAAGGATTTTATATAGATAATCGCGCGAGCTTTCTTAAATTTGATAATTCCCTTTTTAGGACCACCCCCAATTTAATCGCGAAAATGAATATTCTGATTGTTGAAGACGAAAAAGCGTTGTTGAGTTCCATGACCGATTACCTGACCGGCACCGGCATGCACTGTGATACTGCCGAAACATTGGAAGCGGCGTTACTCCAAATTTCCAATAATGATTACGATTGTATCCTTTTAGATATCGGATTACCCGATGGTAACGGCTTCAAAGTCATAGAGGCGATGCAAGAAAAAGATCATGCGACGGGAATTCTGATTATCAGCGCGCGCAATTCGCTGGATGATCGTTTGACCGGACTCAACATTGGCGCCGACGATTACATTACGAAACCGTTTCACATGCCCGAGCTCATTGCGCGGATAAAATCAGTAGCCCGCCGACGATCTTCCACAGAACGCAAGGCGCTTATCTTTCATGAAATAAAGCTCATTCCGGATGAAATGGTCATGTACATCGGCGAGAAAATGTTGAGTCTTACGAAGAAAGAACACGAACTGATGGTTTATCTAATTAATAATCCTAACCGCGTACTCACCAAGGAGGCGATCGCCGAACACCTGTGGGGAGATCATGCGGATATTGCCGATTCGTTTGACTTCATTTACAGCCATATTAAGAATCTTCGTAAGAAAATCATCGACTGTGGCGGTAAAGATTATATCAAGTCGGTATATGGAGTTGGCTATAAGTTCACAGCGGAATGAAACTGCTGAACCTCACCAACCGATTTTATATCATTGTGGCGCTAACGCTGCTGTTGGTGAGTAGTGTTTTTTTGGCATATCGCGTTATTTATCTGATCGATACAGAGACCACTGAACATATGTTGTATACCAAGTTGCGGGTGGAGCAACAGATTATCGCGCAGCCTCAGCTACAAAAAGTCGCTTTTACTATTGGCGACAATATTCGTGTAGAGCCCATCAATCGCTTTTCTACGTTTAAAGTACAGCTTCGCGACACAATTCGGTATGATGAATACGAAGAAGGATTGATTCCCTTCCGGGAAATGACGTACGAACAGCAGATTCTCGGCGAAGCGTATCGTATTTCTATTTCACAGCGGCTCACTCAAAATAATGATCTTGTGAGTGGACTTACTATCACATTTTTGTTGGTGGCTATCGACATTATTGCCTGCTTTTATTTCCTGAACAGGTATTTTTCTTCTTCCATCTGGCGTCCGTTTTACAAAGCGCTTGACTCACTGAAGAAATTCGATTTACAGCGTGGCGGTAAAGTTCGATTTGAGCCTTCCCGTGTGGATGAGTTCAATGCATTGAACGAAGAGCTAATCAAGCTGACGGAAAAAGTCAACAGTGACTACCGTAATCTGAAAGAATTTACAGAGAACATGTCGCACGAAACACAGACACCGCTGGCGATCATCCGTTCGAAATTGGAATTACTCTTACAGTCGGACAATCTTCGCCCGGAGCAAATGGAACAGGTACATGCTACGTTGGATGCCATCAACCGGTTGACCAAGATGAACCGCGGGTTGATCATGTTGACACGTATCGAGAACGATCAGTATGCAGAGGAGGAGTTGGTAGAAATCGGTGCGCTTTTGCAAAGTCGACTGGAAGATTTGGAACTTTTCATGCAGTCGCGTGGACTTTCGGTTGAAACTGTACTGGCGCAGGATGTTAGTGTGCGTATGAATAAATATCTGGCCGACATCCTGGTGAGCAACCTACTCTCCAATGCTATAAAATACAACCGGGAAGGTGGAAAGCTCATCGTTTCGCTGTTTGCCGATTCCTTAATGGTCAGTAATTCCGGTACACCATTATCCATCCCCGATCATCGAATTTTTGAACGATTTAAACGAGGAGATTCGCCGGATTCGGTCGGTTTAGGATTGGCTATCGTAAAACGGATATGTGATCATTACCATTTTTTCCTTTCGTATCGTTACGACGAAGACTTACACCGTTTTTACGTGCAGTTTCCTAAAGAGCGTCGAAACAACGCCTGAAAGCGCCGCCCTCCTTTTTCACTCCCGGATAAAGCTGTATATTTGTTGTCAAGATGTCGGATTCACTCCACCACGAGTGCGGAATTGCACTGGTACGATTGCTAAAACCCCTTTCTTATTACCGTAAAAAATACGGAAGCGCATTTTACGCCCAAAACAAGCTCTATCTCCTTATGGAGAAGCAGCATAACCGTGGACAAGATGGCGCTGGAGTGGCCAACATCAAATTTGACGTTCCTCCGGGAGTTCGGTATATCAGTCGGACACGCTCGGTAGAGAAGCAAGCACTGGTCGACATATTCAGTCGGATAAATTCCCGTTTCGAGGAGCTTGCAAAACATGATC
The DNA here is from genome assembly GCA_903854075.1 of Candidatus Pollutiaquabacter sp. Classification (GTDB taxonomy): domain Bacteria; phylum Bacteroidota; class Bacteroidia; order AKYH767-A; family 2013-40CM-41-45; genus Pollutiaquabacter. Next base: position 25,408 of record CAINVI010000113.1, read on the forward strand.
CGGAAAAGCTGAACGATACCGAATGGTTAAAACAACATGTGGCGTTCACCGGTGAGTTGTGGCTCGGCCATCTTCGGTACGGTACGTATGGCGGCAACACCATAGAAGCCTGTCACCCTTTTTTACGGCAAAGCAACTGGATGACCAAGAACCTTGTAGTTGCCGGCAATTTCAACATGACCAATGTGGAGGAATTGTTTCGTCAGCTGGTGGATCTTGGACAACATCCCAAAGAAAAGTCGGATACTGTCACGGTGATGGAAAACATCGGACACTTTCTCGACGAAGAGAACGAAGCGCTATATGCACGATTCAAAGAACTGGGAAACAGTAAGCAGGAGATATCTCCGTTAATTGCAGAACATCTCGATATTGAACGGATCCTCAAACGTTCTTCCAAGCAATGGGATGGCGGCTATGTCATTGCCGGCTTGATGGGTCACGGTGATGCCTTTGTATTGCGTGATCCGGCCGGAATTCGTCCCGCGTATTATTACAAAGACGATGAAATCATTGTTGTTACTTCCGAGCGTCCTGCGATCATGACCGCGTTCAATGTACCGCTGGAAGAGATAAAAGAGATCAAACCCGGCCACGCACTCATCATTCGTAAAAACGGAAAAATTACCGAACCAATGATTAAAGAGCCGGTGCAGCGACTCAGTTGTTCGTTCGAACGCATTTATTTTTCCCGCGGCAGCGATGCGGATATTTATCAGGAAAGGAAGGAGCTGGGTCGTTTACTCTGTCAGTCCATCCTTCAGGGAATTGACTATGACGTGAAGAACACCGTGTTCTCCTTTATTCCCAATACCGCCGAAGTTGCATTCTACGGAATGACCAGCGGTATAGAGGACTATCTGAAAGAAGTGAAGAAGCGAAAGATTAAAGCGTTAGGCGCCAATCCTTCTGATGAGAAACTAACCGAAATACTTTCTATTCGTCCCCGTACAGAAAAAGTCACACTGAAAGATGCGAAGCTCCGCACCTTCATTACGAATGATACCGATCGCAGCGAAATGGTGGCTCACGTGTACGATATAACTTACGGAAGCGTACGTCGTGATCAGGACAATCTTGTTATCATCGATGATTCTATTGTTCGCGGAACAACCTTGAAGAATTCCATCGTCCGAATGCTCGATCGACTCGGACCTAAGAAAATCATCGTCGTTTCCTCAGCGCCGCAAATCCGCTATCCGGATTGTTACGGTATCGACATGGCGCGTATCGGGGATCTCGTTGCTTTTCGTGCCGCGATCAAACTGCTGGAAGAACACGATATGGATCATATCGTTGATGAAGTATATCAGCGCTGCAAGGAACAACTCGAGTTGGGAGTGCACGAAATGAAAAATTACGTGCGTATGATTTATCAGCCGTTTTCTGCCGAACAAATCAGTGCCAAGATTGCTGAACTGGTGAAACCTGAAGAGTGTCGTGCCGAGCTGCAAATCATTTTTCAGAAGATTGAAGACCTCCACAGCGCTTGTCCCAATCATCGCGGAGACTGGTATTTCTCCGGAAATTATCCGACCCCAGGTGGTAACAAAGTCGTGAACCAGGCGTTCGTGAATTACGTGGAAGGCATCTCTGCTCGCGCTTACTAGTACTTTATTCATCGCCTATTAACGGGCATTGGACGCATTTACCGATCAATCATCTTGTTAATTATCAACTACTTCGATTTTAACCTTCGAATTAGTGGTGTAACTATGATCTTTGATTTAAAGTAAACACAATACACGGAGAATTTATTTCCGTTTTTGGAGCAATAGTAATTTCATAATGCGTAATAGTATCGTCGGACTCTTTAAAAAAGATGTCCCCTTTTATCTGCTGGTCGTTATCGTGGCCGGTACTCTGACACTTGCTTATTTCGGACATTCATTACTGGAATCGAAACATTCGCATTTACAAGCGGTGTCGCCAAGTTGTCCTTCATCGATGCAGCAGTTGCGTATCGACGATGAAAAAATGGTTCATCAACTGATCTTGTCAGACATTGCTGAAGAAAGCGGCTCGCTGGCACCGATTAAAACTGCTGTTCAGCAGTATATCAACGAGGTGAAGTCCGGACAAAAGGCAGCAGAGGTTTCCGTTTACTTTCGTAAACTGAGTGACGGATCTTGGTTTTCCATTAACGCCAATCAGGTGTATAATCCGGCCAGCATGATCAAGGTAGCTTATTTGATCGCATACCTTAAGGATGCCGAAGACCATCCGGAATTGCTTAGTAAGAATTATCTGTTGGCGGGGAATTCGCCTGTTAGCCAGCAGAATATTCTTGAAAAAAAGCTGAAGCCGGGCAAAGAATATTCTGTTCGTGTTTTGTTGTATCAGATGATTGCTCATTCTGATAATGATGCAACGGCAATACTGGCGGAGCACATCAATCAAAACACTTTTCAGCAGGTATTTCGTGAACTGAACATTCCGCAACCGGATAATTCA
>CAINVI010000114.1 GCA_903854075.1 Candidatus Pollutiaquabacter sp.
ACCGGTATCACCATGGGGTCCGCCAATCACAAACTTTCCAGTTGGATTTACGTGATAGTTGATTTTATTATTGAACAACGCTTGAACACGCTTTGGCAATTTCTTCATCACGCGAGGAATCAAAATATTTTTAACGTCCTCTGTAATTTTAGCCAACATTTTTTTCTCCGGACCAAAATCATCGTGCTGTGTAGAAATTACAATAGAGTCAATACGGATAGGCGAATGATCATCGCTGTACTCAATCGTCACCTGGCTTTTTGCATCCGGACGAAGATATTTGATGGCTTTGTTTTCACGACGTAATACAGCTAATTCACGCAATAATAAATGCGCCAACTCTAACGGAAGCGGCATAAAATTATCTGTCTCACGGCTGGCATATCCGAACATCATACCCTGATCACCTGCACCCTGCTCTTCCGGCTTACGACGTTCAACACCTTGGTTAATATCCGGAGACTGCTCATGTATCGCAGAAAATATACCACAAGAATTCGCTTCAAACATATACTCGCTCTTGGTATAACCAATTTCACGAATCACTTCACGCGCGATTTCTTGTACATCTAAATACGCTTCTGATTTCACCTCACCGGCTAAAACCACCTGACCGGTCGTTACCAAGGTCTCACAAGCCACTTTAGAGCTGGGATCATACGCCAAAAAATAATCGATAAGAGCGTCTGAGATTTGATCGGCCACTTTGTCTGGATGACCTTCTGATACTGATTCTGAGGTGAATAGATACGACATGCTTTAATTATTTATGTTTTTTGATTTATTTTTTCGAAGCCCAAAGATAGAAATTGAAATAGGATAATGAGCAACTATTTATTAACGGTTAATTGACGGAAAACGGACTCCAGATTCCCCTCATCCTTTTGTAATCCCATCACGGTTAACTGATGGTCTACGGCAAACTTAAAAAGCTCGGGACGAATGTCGATATTGGCTTCGCTTTCAATTCTCCAGCACTTATCCTTTTCTTTATGAACACTTAACACTCCCTTAATTCTGGACAATTGGACTTCATTCGCTGCTTTATCAAACTCCACATGAATGACATTACCTTGTTCCGCTTGCTTTCGCAACACCGAAGAAGTGTCGTCCGCCACGATCTTGCCTTTGTTAATAATCAGTACCCGATCACAAATGGCTTCTACTTCCTGCATAATATGTGTGGAAAGTATCACCGTTTTCTCTTTGCCGATACTTCTAATCAACGCTCGAATTTCAACCAATTGATTCGGATCGAGACCAGTAGTAGGTTCATCTAAAATCAAAACGGAAGGATTATGTATCATGGCTTGCGCCAGGCCCACTCGCTGTCGATAGCCCTTGGAGAGCGCTCCAATTTTTTTGTGTTGCTCTACACCAAGCCCCGTCAATTCTATCATCTCTTTGGTGCGTTTTACGGCTTCGGCTTTGGGGAGATGAATGCGTCCCACAAACTCCAAAAACTCCTTGATATACATATCCGTATACAATGGATTATGTTCCGGCAAGTACCCGACCATCGCTCTTACTTCCATCGATTGATTTACCACATCGTAGCCATTTACAGTGACAGTGCCTGCGGTTTGCGGTAAGAAACAAGAAATAATTTTCATCATGGTCGATTTTCCGGCACCGTTGGGCCCTAAAAATCCGACTACTTGTCCGGGATGCACTTCAAAAGAAACATCATCAAGTGCCTTTTGCTCCCCGTACAATTTACTGACAGAATTAACGAGTATTGACATGGAGGACAAAGGTAATGCATCAAAGGGAG
>CAINVI010000115.1 GCA_903854075.1 Candidatus Pollutiaquabacter sp.
AAACGATGTATTTTTCGCTGTCGATATAGAGGTATTTCACGTCGCCGTTCTTTTTAGAGATCTTTAATTTGAACGTTTCAGAACCTTCCATTTCTTCTTTACCCAATAACTCCACCGTACTGCCTTTTGATTTGTAATCAAATAATTCTCCGGTAAAATCAACTTGCTCTTTTACGCCGCGAACTTCCTCCTCAGACATACGCTCCGGCTCTGTTTTACCCATGAATGGCATTACACTCCAGCCGCTATCGCCGTCGAAAGCCTGGACCATGGTCATCCCCTGAAACTCCATTTCAAAGCGAAATTTGGAACGATCTTTAATCATAATCGTTACCGGTGCTGACATATTAGGACCCAGTTCAACAGAGCCTGTCATTTTTATTGACCTTGCTTTGTCCCAATTGTCTTTTCCGCCTGTAGCATTGATTTGGCTATTCACGACATCATAGACTTGTTGTGCATGTCTGCCGTGTACGATTGCCAGCTTTGCGAATAAAAGAGTAAGGAATTTGATTTTCATAGGTTGATTAGTTTATGGGATAAAAGTAGGAAATAGGTTGTTTAAATCGCGTTAATTTAGTGTTAAAGCGTATAAATCAGTCTTACGAAAGACCGTTTTCACCACTAAATTGCGCATCAAACAGTTTTCTGTAAGCGCTGTTCAATGCCAGTAATTCATCGTGCGACCCTTCCTCCATCTTCTGGCCATGATCTAAAACCAGAATTTTATCGCATTTTTGAATAGTGGACAATCGGTGAGCAATGATAACGGATGTCCTTCCGGCGGTCAATTTTTCGGTAGCTATACGAATTAACTCTTCCGTTTCCGAATCAATGGAAGATGTAGCTTCATCCAGAATAAGGATCCTGGGATTAAAAACATAAGCACGGATAAATGCAATTAACTGACGTTGTCCGGTCGACAGCGTTGCGCCGCGTTCCATGACGTTGTAATCGTAACCACCCGGCAGTTTTTCAATGAAGCGGTGAGCGCCCACTGCTTTCGCGGCAGCGATAATTTGTTCCCGGGTGATGGTCGGATCTTTTAAACTGATGTTGTTCGCAATCGAATCTGAAAAAAGGAAAACATCCTGCAACACCATGGAAATCTGGCGACGTAACGATGAAGGATCGTAGGTGCGGATATCCGATCCATCAATCAGCAATTGGCCTTTCTGAAATTCATATAACCGACAAATCAAGTTAGCAATGGATGACTTTCCAGAGCCGGTCGCACCCACGAGTGCTAAAGAAGTTCCTTGTGGCACATGCAGCGAAAGTCCTTTCAGAATCCACTCCGGATCCAGGTGCTTTTCGGAAGGATCATCATAGGAAAACCAAACCTCTTTGAATTGAATCTCGCCGGATATCGCATCTGCCGATTTATTAACTGTGGATTCTATGACATCCCGGCTATCCAACAACCGTAGTACGCGTTCGCTACTGACCATTCCCATCTGTAACGTGTTGAACTTATCGGCCAATTCTCGAATCGGTCGGAAAAGCATGTTTATGTACATGATAAAGGCGATCACATTACCTATAGAAACCTGGTGTATGAGGACGGCTTTTGATCCCCACCAAACCAATAGGCCAATACTGACAGCTGTGAGCAACTCCACAACCGGATAAAAAATAGAATAATACCATACCGACTTAATATGCGCCTTCATATGACGCTTGTTGATAGATTTGAAACGTTTAAGCTCTTCCTCTTCTCTATTAAATATCTGCACAACACTCATGCCCGTAATGTGTTCCTGTACGAAGGTATTCAACGCTGCCACTTCCGTACGAACCTCCCGAAAAGCCTCTTTGATTCCGTTTTTGAAAACCGAGGTTGCCGTCAATAAAAATGGAACTGTAGACAAACTTATCAATGCCAGTCGCCAGTCGATGACGAACATAAAGATTACGATGAACAGTAATTGTAACAGATCGCCGATAATCACGATCAATCCTTCACTAAAGATATCCGCAATTGTTTCTAGGTCACTGATGGTTCGTGTAATCAATGTTCCGATAGGTGTCTTGTCAAAAAACTTCAACCGAAATCCGGTGATATGACGGAATAAGTTGATGCGTAAATCCCTGACAACCGACTGACCAATCCGATTGGTAAGAAACGTATTAAAATACTGAACGATGGATTGAAAGATCAGCAGCGATAATAACACCACGGTCATGTTCAGTAATCCCGGATAGTCGCCTTTGGAAATGAAGTTATCGATGGTGAATTGAATCAACCAAGGGCGAACCGGAGAAAGAACGGCCAGTAATAAGGTAAGAACAACACTAATTCGAAAGACGGTGCGATAAGGACGCACCAACTGAAAAATCCTACGGATGACAGGCCAATCCAAGGCTTTACCGGAAACGGATCGCTCTGCCATGATCAATTATCAGTTATGTACGGGTAAACGACGTTGGTAAGAAACAAACCATGGGCAGGAACGGAAGCCCCTGCTTCGCTACGATCACCGGACGCCAGAATTTGCCGGAAATCCTCCAGGTTGATCTTTGCTTCGCCGACTTCCAATAGGGTACCTACTATTGCACGTACCATGTTACGCAGAAAACGATTTGCGGTAACGGTAAAAACAAGATGATGTTCATGGCGCACCCATTCGGCATGTACCAAGTTACAGTGAGTACCTGTTTGAGCGCCACCTGTTTTATTGAAGCACGCAAAATCTTCGTGCGGCAACAGTTCTGCCGCTGCCGCATTCATAGCGTCGATATCGAGTGGTTTTGAAAAATGAAATGCGTACGATCGGCCAAACGGTTCTTTCCGGTCGCAAATATGATATTCATACGTTCTTGAAGTTGCATCGAATCGTGCATGAGCTGTATCGGCGACCTGAATTAACCGATAAACAGCAATATCATACGGCAACAGCGCATTTAACGCATGAAGAAATTTGTTATGATCAATGACTGGAGATGGACTGTCAAAATGAGCATAAAAATCACGGGCGTGCACGCCGGTATCTGTCCTTCCGCAACCGATAGTTTCCACATCAGCTTTAACAAGGGTGGATATTGCTTTGTTCAGGATCTCCTGGACGGTCGTAGCGTTACGTTGAATTTGCCAACCATGATACGCACCGCCGTCGTATGCCAAATGAATAAAATACCGCACAATGAGGCAAAGTTACGACTTATCCAGCTTATTCGGGATAATCAATCCGAGCATGGTACATACTCATAAGCATCTTTTTAAAGATTTTACGAATATCCCGAATATCACGCAGTGTAACCGGAGCATTATCGTATTGTCCGGTTTCCATTTGATGGTCGATTATACCGTCCACCAGTTTATCGATTGATTCGGGATCAGCACTCTTCAGACTTCTGGACGCTGCTTCGACAGAGTCGGCCATCATCAGCACCGTGGTTTCTTTCGAATATGGTAAAGGTCCGGGATAGCGGAAAAGCTCTTCATCGGGTACCTTTTCGGGAAAATTCTTCAGGTAGGACTGGTAAAAATATTGCAGCCGAGATGTACCGTGGTGAGTACGGATAAAATCAATAATGATATCAGGCACTTTGGCTTTACGTGCCTTTTCAACGCCTTTAATCACGTGACTTTTAATCACACGTGCACTTTCTTCAAACGATAGTTCGTCGTGCGGATTAAAATGATTATTCTGATTCTCGATAAAATAATTGGCCATATCTGCTTTACCAATATCATGGTACATAGCACCGGCGCGGACGAGCAGCGGATTGCCTCCTATTTTAAACACAGCCGCTTCGGCCAGGTTGGCCACTTGCATGGAATGCTGAAAAGTACCAGGAGCTTTCATAGCAAGTTCGCGTAATACCGGCGAATTGGAATCGGCCAATTCCATGAGCGAAACATCCGACAAGAAGCCGAACGACTTCTCGACGATGAAAATGAGCGGAAAAGCGAAAAGCGTAATAACGGAATTACCCAAAAACCAGCGCAGGTTCAACCAATCAATTTCACGAAAATTTGCTTCATGCAGTATCGCGATGCCGGTAAAAGCCACCGAATACGAGAGGAAGATCATGAATACCGAAATAAAGAACTGTACACGACGGCTCATACTAACAATCGTGAAGATGGCGACCATTCCGGCTATGGTTTGAATGAACATGTATTCAAAACCGTTGGGCGCTTCAAATCCCAGAATGAGAAGTGTTACGATGTGAGTGAACAGCGCCGTTCGTGTGTCATAAAACGCCCGCACAACAATCGGAAGAATACAAACCGGCGCCAGATAAATATCGAACTGCTCGAGCTTGAGGATCCAGAGAAACATCCATACAATGGCCACAATAAGCATCATCAATAGAGTAACCCTGGAGTTATCATCGTACATCTCCCTTCGAAAGAGAAATAAAAATGTGATGAGAATTCCGATAGCCAGTGATACAAGAATGAAGTGACCGAAAAACATCATCCAGCGAGAAGAGCCGGACAATTCCTGATTTTTCATTTCCAGCCGAAGCGACTCCAGTTTTTGGCGTTTACTTTCATCGACTACTTCTCCTTTGAGAATAATTACTTCTCCTTGCTGTACCAACCCGCGGTTCAGCGAAATCTGATCCATCAGCTGACGCGTCCAATTTCGTGTTGCTATGTCATCGTACACTACGTTGTGTGCCAGACAATTTTCAAGAATAGGACCCAACAGCGACCGATCAGCCTCGGGAATACTATCCAACAGTTGACTGATTTCCTCCAGAGCAGTACGTACAGTTTGAAATTCCCGGGTATAATGATCTTCCGCGACATTGTTCTGAAGCACCGTTATCAATCCCTCTCGGTGATCAATCTCCTGATTGGTAGCCGGTAAGATGACGCCTTGACGGTAGATTTGCTGCAGCAGCTGTTTCCCAATTTTAATTTGCTGGTCAAGATTTACCGGCTTGACTTTTTTGGTGGCGGACGCCGTAACTTCTTTTGCAGCCTGACTTAGCTCCTCTTCTAACTGAGCTTTTTTTTGCTCCACCAGCTGATCATCAAACCGATAAAACGGGTGTGCATTTTTCAGGACTGCCGCTTTTTCTTCCGTCAGTTCTGTTTCTGTTTTAGCAATTGGAAAACTGAACGGCGCGATTAAATTGTCATATCCCCAGGGCTTACCGGCTTGAAAATCGTAATTAAAAGAAGTCTCTTTAGGCAAAGCAATTACAATAGAAAGCACTGCGATCAGGATAATCACATACTTAAAGACATTTTCGTGCCGGTTGGATAGGCGCGTAAAAATTCGGCGCATGGAATAGGGTGCGTATTTACCGTTACAATTACTTAAATTTAGTACAAAATCCGCTTTACGGTCGCACTAAAATATCAACAACATGAACCGTGCAAGTAACGTCTGAAATCGTACTTTTGCACTTTAATCAATACCACCCCTTCAACGTATGAAAGAAGTCTATATCGTTTCCGCGCAGCGCACACCTATCGGTAATTTCGGAGGTGCACTCGCCGCTTTATCCGCACCTCAACTTGGCAGTTATGCTATCCGTGCAGCATTGGCAAAAATCAACCTTGATCCCCAGCTCGTGGAAGAAGTCTATTTCGGCAATGTTATATCTGCCGGAATCGGACAGGCTCCTGTCACACAAGCATCGATTGGCGCCGGAATTCCCAATACTGTTCCCGGCACTACCGTAAACAAGGTTTGTGCCTCCGGCATGAAATCCATTATGATGGGCGCTTTATCTATCATGACCGGCGAAAGGGATTGTGTAGTGGCCGGTGGTATGGAAAGTATGAGTAACATTCCTTATTACCTCGACAAAGCCCGAAACGGCTATAAATTAGGACACGGAACGGTGGTCGATGGTTTAGTAAAAGACGGACTTTGGGACGTTTATAAAGATTATCACATGGGCAATGCTGCCGAGTTGTGTGCTGCCGAATGTAACATCAGCCGTGAAGATCAGGACGCATTTGCCCTCGAATCCTACCGCCGTTCTACAGCGGCTTACAAGCAAGGGAAATTCACAGCAGAAATTGCTCCTGTATCTGTTCCTGTGCGCGGAAAAGATCCCCTAGTTGTTGCAGAAGATGAAGAATATAAA
>CAINVI010000116.1 GCA_903854075.1 Candidatus Pollutiaquabacter sp.
CAATAACATACTTTTAATCGTTCCGTCGGCACGGATACCGTGCTGACGAATCTTCTGAATATTCAATGCCAGCTCCTCCATAAGTCGGTCGCGCTCTGCAGGATCCTGCTCGTTTTTCAACTCATCGATGATATCCTGAGTCAGGGAAGAGAAATTGATAACGAAATTCAGCGGATTCTGGATCTCATGCGCAATACCGGCTGTCAGCTGTACTAACGAAGCCATTTTTTCCGACATAATCAGTTGTTGCTGGGTCGATTTCAGCTTATCTAAGGCCTCTTTCAACTCTAGATTTCGCTCGTGCAGATCTTTCGTACGTTCATTTACCAGCGCCGACAGTTCTTCTTCGCGGTGCAATAAAGACTCCACCAATTTGAAGTTCTGGCTACGCAATCGCTGAGTGAGCAATCCGATCATCTTTTCGACCATATCCGGCCGATCTTTCAACAAACGAAAAAATGATTCGCGGTTGATCAGTAGAAAATCCGTCTCTTCCAGCGTAGTAACCGTCATAGAACGCGGACCGCGATCCAGCAAGGCCAGCTCACCAACAATATCTCCGGACTTTATTTCTGCTACAATTTGCTCGTCATCGTGAATCTTTACCGAACCTTTGGTAATGATATATAAACAATCGCCATCATCCCCCTTTTTAATGATCACTGCTCCTTGAGGATAGGTGACGGTATCACTTTGCTGAACTAACCGTTCTATCAGCTCAATCGGAAGCGGTGCAAACAGATCCGTCTTTTGAAGGATTCCAGGAATTTTACCGGTAAGCATATCGTCGTAATTTTAGAGGAATAGCGTCTACCAAATATAGTAAAATCAACACACGTGGATGACAACGCGCTTACATCCTTTCCGGAACGTTAATTCCCAGTAAGCGGGTACCTTCTTTAAGGGTTTCGGCGACCATTCCGGCTAGCTTAAGACGGAAGGCGGAAATAGCCGGCGATTGATCATCAACGATAACATGATCATGATAAAAATGATTGAATGCCTTGGCCAAATCATACACGTGCGCAGCTACCAATGACGGCGAAAGCGCATTCGCTGCATCGGCAATAACTTGTGGATAGGTATACAAAAGTTTCACCAAGGATCTTTCTGCCGCAGACATTGTATAATCCATCGTCTCCTCGGATGCATTCAACTGCAACGTGGCACCTTTACGTAGTACGGAACGGATCCGGGCATACGTATATTGAATAAAAGGCCCCGTATTTCCATTCAGGTCGATGCTCTCCGCAGGATTGAAAAGCATTCGCTTCTTGGGGTCCACTTTGAGGATAAAATATTTTAACGCTCCAAGTCCCAGGTCATGATACAATTGACGGGCTTCTTCATTATCAAAGTCATCGATTTTACCCAGCGCCTTGGTGGCCATCTCGGCTTCTTCAACAATTTCATGGATAAGATCATCCGCATCGACAACTGTGCCTTCGCGTGACTTCATTTTTCCGGATGGTAAATCAACCATTCCATAAGACAAATGGTAAATACCATCGGCCCAAGGACGACCCATTTTCCGGAAAATCTCTTTGAGTACTTTGAAATGATAATCTTGTTCGTTCCCCACCACGTAAACTAATCTCGACAATGCAGCGAATTCATCGAAACGCAACTGAGCAGTTCCAAGATCCTGCGTAATGTAAACGGAAGTACCATCTGCACGCAGTACTACTTTCTGATCCAGGCCAACATCCGTCAAATCCACCCAAACCGAACCGTCTTCTTTTCGGAAAAACACACCCTTCTCCAATCCTTCATCAACGAGCTTTTTACCTAAAAGATAAGTTTCTGATTCGTAATACATTTTGTCGAAATCAACTCCCAGGTTCTTGTAGGTAACCGCAAAGCCATCGTACACCCAACCATTCATTGTTTTCCAAAGTGCCAATGTTTCCGGATCTCCTGCTTCCCAGGCACGCAGCATATCTTGAATTTCAAGAGTAAGCGGCGCCTGTTTTTCAGCTTCTTCTTTGCCAACACCATCCTGGACCAACGCTTCGACTTGCTCCTTGAATTTCTTGTCGTAGATGACGTAATACTTTCCAACCAGGTGATCTCCTTTCAATCCCGTGGAAGCAGGCGTTTCCCCATGACCGAATTTCTTCCAGGCAAGCATCGATTTACAAATATGAATACCGCGGTCATTGACCAGGTTCACCTTCACGACATCATTTCCAGCAGCTTTCAAAACAGCGGCGACAGAATAACCGAGCAGATTATTGCGAATATGACCGAGGTGAAGCGGCTTGTTGGTGTTCGGCGAAGAATATTCTACCATCAATTTTTGAGGCGGTGAGAGAAAAGGATTAGTAGCAGGATCAAAGAGCGTGCGAATATCGTGGGCTAAATGACGGTAATAGCGCCACCAGAACTCGGGAGCAATCACAAGGTTTAGAAAGCCTTTGACAACATTGAAACGGGCAATCAAATGCTTTTCACGTAGCAATGCCTCACCCAGCATATTGCCACATCCCTCTGGAGCCATACCGGCCGGTTTGGCATACGGAAAAACTACCAGCGTAACATCCCCTTCGAATTCACGCTTGGTCTCCTGAAAAACGACCGACTCCGGTCGGACCGACTGATTGAAAAGTTGCTGTAAAGCGGCGGCAACCGCATTTTTCAATTCGGCTTCAAAACGAATATTCATAATCTGTCCGGACTAATTACAATTGGCTGACAACACGTTGCAGAATCTCAAAGGTATTCTCTGCCATGAGATTTTCCTTGTCCAGCGTAGGATTTACTTCACAAATTTCAAAACAACATACTTTTTCGTTCTGAATTAGTCGAACCAGCAAACTTCCGGCCTCTTTCTCGGTTATTCCGTTCCTAACCGGAGTTCCAGTCCCTTTGGAAATGGAGGAATCCATCGAGTCTACATCAAAGGAAATATACAGCATGCCGCAACCACTCAGGTGAGCCAACGTGTCACGCGCTATCTTTTCGACACCATTCCGTTTTACCTCTGCGGAGCTGAAAATCTTGACTTTATGCTTTTTCAGCAAGTATTGTTCTTCCGGCTCCACATCCCGCAAGGAGATGAAAACCAGATCGCGGTAATCGATTTTAGGATAAATATTTCCTATCCGTTTAACCTTATTCCACCAATCCAGGGTCTCTTTATCCGGCTTATTCATCTTGTTTTGGGCATTATCTTCCCCTAAAACAGCCGCTAACGGCATGCCGTGCATGTTCCCCGAAGGCGTCGTCCATGGCGAATGAAGATCTGCGTGAGCGTCAATCCAGATGACTCCGATCCGCTGCTTGGGATGCGCCAGCTTAATGCCGGAAATGGTCCCGGCGGCGGTACTGTGATCGCCGGCCAAAACTATTGGAAACTCATTGTTTTTAAGCGAATTACGGACAGTATTAGCTACCCGTTCCAAAACAACGTGAATTCCTTTTATTCGCTTGGCATACGGACTTCCAGGCGATTCAAATAACAGTTGGTTTTCCGTTTGCACCTCAACACTATCGATTTTCTTGAACAGGTTACTTCCATAGTCCAAGGCCGCCACTTTGATCGCATCCGGCCCCATACTCGCACCGCGGGTACCTGCCCCAATCTCTGATTTAACCTCTATAAACCGAATCTTTTTCATGCTTTTACGGTCAATTTATTTCAGTTGGTACGAGGACGTAAAAAGTAAGTTACTTACTTTCGCAAGAATAAACCAATCCGAGTAACCTGGATTGAACTAAATCCGACAAAAGCACCTACTTCACCGACCAAAGCAGACGATGAAAAACACCTACCGTGACCTGATCGAGCAGACGTTTTACTTCCCGCAAGAAGGATTCGAGGTCATCGATAACCAGCTCCATTTTTACGGAATAGACCTGATGGAGATCATCAAGCAGTATGGAACACCGCTTAAAATTTCCTACCTGCCTAAAATCGGTTCCCAAATTAAGAAAGCGAAACGGATTTTCAATGTGGCGATTGCTAAATCGGATTACAAAGGAAGTTACACCTATTGCTATTGTACCAAAAGTTCACATTTTTCCTTCGTCCTGCACGAGGCACTGAAAAATGATATTCACCTGGAAACGTCTTCAGCGTATGACATTCCCATCATCCGAAGCCTGCTAAACGACAAGAAAATTGATAAAAGCATTTATATCATTTGTAACGGATTCAAGCGACCCCAGTACATCGATGGCATTGCCGGCCTGATTAATGATGGCTTCGAAAACGTTATTCCTATTCTTGACAACAAGAACGAACTGGCGAATTACGAAAAGAAGATCAAAGGACGTAAAAAGGTAAAAGTCGGAATTCGTATTGCCGCTGAAGAGGAACCAAATTTTGAATTCTATACCTCCCGCCTTGGTATTCGTTACGATGAAATTGTAGACTATTACCGGGATCATCTAAAAAAGAATCCGCGTTTCCAGTTGAAGATGCTCCACTTCTTCATCAACACGGGCATCAAGGACACTGCCTATTACTGGAGCGAACTCAACAAATGCGTTTCGGTCTATTGTGAACTGAAGAAGATCTGCCCTACGCTCGACTCGCTTGATATCGGCGGCGGATGGCCGGTTCGTCACTCTCTTGGATTTGATTATGATTATGAGTACATGGCCGAACAAATCATCCGCCAGATCAAATCAGCCTGCAAATCACAAGGTGTGGACGAACCCAATATCTACTCTGAATTCGGAAGCTTTACGGTCGCTGAAAGCGGAGCAACCCTCTATTCTATCGTCGACAGTAAACAGCAGAACGACAGCGAGACCTGGTACATGATCGACAGTTCTTTCATTACCACGCTGCCGGACACCTGGGGAATCAAACAAAAATTCATTTTGCTGGCCATCAACCACTGGAACAAAGACTATACACGCGTAAATATCGGTGGTATAACCTGCGACAGTGACGATTATTACAACAACGAATCACACGTAAACCAAGTCTATCTTCCCAACGAAGAAAAGCCCCCCGGAGATCCGCTTTATATCGGCTTCTTCCATACCGGCGCTTATCAGGAAAGTATAGGCGGCTATGGTGGAATACAACATTGTCTGATTCCGGCGCCTAAGCACGTTATCATTGATCGTGATGAAGACGGTGAAATCACTACGCGACTGTTTGCTAAAGAGCAAAGCGCGAAAAACATGTTGAAGATCCTGGGCTATTGATTCGAAAGAAAAAATCAAACCTTACTTACGCGGATCATTTCCCGTTTTCCCGGAGGCCCTGGTAAGGATTCTACCAACAACCCGGATTTCCGGAACGCTCTCTTAACAGCGCCTTTGGCACAATAGGTAACTAAAACGCCCTGCGTATTCAGCATAGCTGATACTTTCGTTAGTACTTCCTCCGACCACAATTCCGGTTGTACTCGTGGACCAAATGCATCGTAATAGATCAAATCAAAGTGAGTCGTTGGCGAATAGTGCTCAAGACTCACCCGATGCTTCGTCAACTTGAAATTATCGCCAACGGTTATCACACCTTGGTCATCGGCGCTATGAAGTGTAGCAAATACATCGGCTAATCGCTCGTCACCCAAATCCTGCGGATACGTCAAGTTCCTCCAAATGGAATCAGCCAGCGGAAACGGTTCCACAGTATGATAGTCGATGGCGATATCGGTAGGCTGCGCTGCACTATACGTCAATAATGCATTCAGCCCGGTCCCAAATCCGACTTCAAAAATTTTAATCGATCGCGGTGAACACGAATTGATCAAAAACTGCAGACCGGCATTGATATAAACGAATTTCGATTCTTGAATAGCACCGTGCCGAGAATGATAGCATTCATCTTGCGCTATCCATCGCAAGGTCAGTGAACCATCGCCGGTTCGAAAAGGCTCCAGATTCATAGACTACTCCAGGGAATGAGGCTTATTCTTTAGTAGCAGCGGGAGCTTCCACTCCATCTTTTGAACAAAATCAGTTTTGCGTTCGCTACAATCGCTAATCGTACAAATGGAACATGATCGCGGCAAACAAGGATCCGTATGAATGAACAGTTCGACGCGGTTTCCGAAATGATCGCTGACGATTTGTTCCAGCAGCTTCACTTCGCGATGGGATTTCTCCAGGTCATCGTACCATGGCAGCGTCAAGTGCGCGTCAATATGAATATGTGCTCCATATTTGACAACACGAAGATTATGAATATCAATCCATCGGTCTTTACGTTCCCGGTTGAACACACCGGCAATCTCTTCCAGTTTCACAAAATCCGCTTCGTCCATTAGGCCGGAGAGTGAATCGCGAACGAGTCGGTAGCCTACAATAAGGATATAAAATCCAAGAATTATCGTCAGGACTGTATCAATCCAGGCATAGCCTGTTTGGAGTATCAGAAAAATTCCTACTAGCAAACCAACGGAAGACCAGGTGTCAGATAATAAGTGATGGCCATCAGCAACGAGTGTATGAGAATGCAGGGCTTTACCTTTTCGTACAAGATACGTACCCATCAGAAAGTTGGCCGCTGCCGCAACCACTGTAATCCAAAGACCAACATCCATGCGCTGCAACGTGGCAGGATGATACAGCGAATAAATCGCCTTGATAATCATGCCGCCGCCGGCGAAGAAAATCAAACTGCCTTCGAAACCTACCGCGATAAATTCCATTTTACCGTGACCATACGGATGATCTTCATCCTTCGGTCGTGCTGCATAGACCAGTGAATACAATCCGAAAGCAGCTGCAACAATATTAATAATCGATTCAAATGCATCAGTAAGAATCGCATTGGAATGTGTTACCCAGTATGCCACGAACTTGCCAATGGTCAGCAAAGAGCCCAGGATAAGGACCTTCCGCATGATGCGGATCTTAAGGTTATTCTCTCTACGTAACTGTTCGAGTGGACTCATGTGAAATCTATTTGTGTTGCCCCATTACCGAACTTCTCAGCGGGCGCATCACTGTAACGGATATGGTCATATTTCTTGAGGGCTTCACGAATGGCACTGCGCAGTACACCGTTTCCGACGCCATGCACAAAGGTAATCCGGTTAAGGTGATCCAACAAGGCTTGATCCATTTCACGATCAAAGACGCTCAACTGATGTGCAATCATTTGTCCGGCCGACATGCCCGTGGGATCCTTGATGAGTTCCTCGATATGCAAATCCACTACTTTTTCCCTGGAAAGAAAACTAAAGTTACTTTTGGTTTTACCTCTTGATGTATGACTTTTAGATCGCAAATCGTCTTCGTCTACCGTAAAGCGTTTCATTAGTTTAGTGACATCCACTTGTTCTTCCCGCAACACCACCAACGGCACTTTTAACGTACGGTCAAATGGCGTTCCGGCACGGACCGCTGCTTCGAGCAAATCACCAGGACGCAATTCCATGTGTTTAACGAGTGGATTTCTTGGACGATATTCGGATTTACTGAAAAAGATAAATTGGAATTCAATGCCGTTCATCTTGTAGAGCTGATCCTGTGAAAACAACTCCAACCGGCACTCCGAATGTGGCTCCAATTGACCGACAACAGGATGCGTACGATAGTCACCTTTTTCACGGGAGGAGACGAAAACAAGCTGAAGATCGGTTGCATTTACCAGCCAAAGCTCCACTTCTGAGGTGAGTGGTGACGTAGGCTGCATCAATTCCAAAACTCCATACACCGTACCATCCTGTTCTAAATACCGGACCAAATGATTCTTTTCGACTATTGCAGGGATAGAATTTGATTGACCCAAATTGTCAATATTGGTCGAAGTAATATCCGCGGTAGGATCATTTTTTTCGAGCACAAACGTCACAGCCACGAGTTCCTTCTGTGCCGCCTGATGAATAAACCCCTCTTTATCAACAACTTCAAACCTGTCACCGGCAAGTTTTCGGGTAATTTCTCCCTCTAGCGCTTCGTTTAGAAATCGCACTTTATCTCCGGGCTGAAACATGGCTTACCTGAAATTAGGATTTATTATGAAGTTAATACAAAAGTCGTATTTCCTGCAACATTTTGGGGCAATTTAAGTCTAAATTTGTCTAATAATAGAGAAATAAAGCTGCGAACTTTTTACTCTTTATCAATTACTTAGTCTGATTTTCAATGGATCTTTTCCGGCAATTACTGGATTTCATTCTTCATATCGATCACCACTTGCTGGAGATTGTAAAAGAGTATGACCAACTCACCTATGTCATACTATGCCTGATAATCTTTTGTGAAACAGGACTGGTCTTCACGCCTTTTTTGCCCGGTGACTCTCTGCTATTTGCCGCCGGAGCTTTGGCCGCCCAGCAAATAGGCTTGGAAATCAGTTATTTGCTACCACTTCTCTTTGTTGCTGCCGTATTGGGGGATTCCTCCAATTACTTCATCGGGAAGTTTGTCGGAGACCGGTTGGTAAACGCAAAGCGGAGTTTCATTCGAAAAGAATACCTCGATAAGACGCGTGTCTTTTATGAAAAACACGGTGGAAAAACCGTTGTGTTAGCGCGTTTCATGCCCATCTTGCGCACCTTCGCGCCTTTCGTGGCGGGACTAGGTTCAATGATCTACCAGCGTTTTCTGAGTTTTTCGTTGATAGGAAACGTGATTTGGATAGGGCTTTTCACTATGGCCGGTTATTTATTTGGTAATATTTCGTGGGTAAAAGACAACTTTTCGTCTGTCATTTTGACTATTATCGCGATCTCTTTACTTCCGATGCTGATCGCCTTTGTAAGAGAAAAATTTAAGAGTACTGCGAATTAATAATTAACAATTAAAACTGGAGCAAATCAATCAATGAGAAAATTTGGATTATTCGGGTATCCTCTGGAGCACTCGTTCTCGAAAAAATTCTTCACGGAGAAATTCGAGCGAGAGGGGTTATCCGACTGTGTCTACGAAAACTTCGAGACCAGCAACATTTATGACCTCAAAAAGATCGTGTCTGAAAACCCCGATCTTATGGGACTGAATGTCACCATTCCGTTCAAGCAGGATATCATTCCTCTGCTGGACAACCTGGATGACATTTCACAACGGATTGGTGCCGTGAACACCATTCGCATCGAACGATTCGAAGGCGGTAAGTTCGAACTGCATGGCTACAATACCGATGCCTGGGGATTTGAATTGGCCATCCGTCCTATTCTTCGTCCGCACCATCGTCGTGCCTTGATTCTCGGAACCGGCGGCTCTGCGAAAGCCGTCAGCTACGTATTCCGTAAACTGAACATCGAGCACTTCTTTGTAACACGTGAAGAATCACGCTTCCACTACTGTTACGGTGACCTGAATGAAAATGCCATGAAGGCTTTTCAGGTTGTCGTCAACACTACACCGCTGGGTATGTATCCTGACGTTAACACGTATGCGAACATTCCTTATGAATTCTTAACCCATAAACATCTCTGCTTCGATTTGATCTATAATCCGGCACAAACACAGTTTTTGGAAAAGTCTAAAGATTACGGCGCCTTCATCCATAACGGATTCAGAATGCTTCGTCTTCAAGCAGAAAAAGCGTGGGAAGTCTGGAATCAACCGATGTTCAATTCCTTCTAATCTACTGGTTCAGAACCTTAGAAAACGTCCTTCCTTCGCGAAGGACGTTTTTTTTACCACCATTTAAGCAATTCGAATTCACCGCGCATATAGTATATTCGTAGTTCAACTTCTCCCATGTCATTCGAGCTTACGTCTGAATTCCGACCCACCGGCGACCAACCCGAAGCGATACGTCAACTCGTCGAAGGTATCGGACAAGGAACTCATGCGCAGACGTTATTAGGTGTTACGGGCTCCGGAAAAACCTTCACGGTAGCCAATGTCATTCAGGAAGTCAAACGTCCTACCCTCATCCTGAGCCATAATAAAACACTGGCGGCACAGCTGTACGGTGAGTTCAAGCAATTCTTTCCGCATAACGCCGTAGAGTATTTTGTTTCCTACTACGATTATTACCAGCCGGAAGCCTTCATCCCCTCTACCAATACCTATATTGAAAAAGACCTGGCGATCAATGAAGAGATAGAGAAACTACGACTCAGCACAACCACAGCGTTGCTTTCCGGACGCGAAGATGTGATTGTGGTAAGCTCGGTATCGTGCATTTACGGCATCGGAAATCCAAGCGACTTCAAAGCAAATACGTTGCGGGTGCGCGAAGGAGAACGAATTTCAAGAAATGCTTTCCTGCACAAACTGGTCACCTCGCTTTACTCCCGTACGGAAGCTGATTTCGATCGTGGTAAATTCCGAGTTCGAGGTGATACGGTCGATGTGTTCATAGCGTATGGCGATATCGCCTACCGCTTTTTCTTTTTTGGCGACGAAATTGAAGAGATCGCTATTATCGATCCGCTGCTGGGAAAAACAATCGAAAAACAATCGTCGGTCGTTATCTACCCTGCCAATATTTTCGTCACCAATCCGGAACGACAGCTGGAAGCCATCTGGCAAATTCAGGAAGACATGGTCAAGCAAGTGGAATATATGAAATCCCTTGGCCAGCACCTGGAAGCCAAACGACTGGAAGATCGTGTTACCTATGATCTTGAAATGATCCGGGAATTAGGATACTGTTCCGGCATCGAAAACTATTCACGATACTTTGACGGTCGTCAATCCGGCGAACGTCCGTTCTGTTTGATTGATTATTTCCCGGACGATTTCCTAATGGTAATTGACGAAAGCCATGTCACCGTGCCTCAAATCCGCGCCATGTTTGGCGGCGACCGATCCCGCAAACAAAATCTTGTTGAATACGGCTTTCGCTTGCCTTCAGCGCTGGATAACCGGCCACTGAAGTTCGAAGAATTCGAATCACTGATTAACCAGATAATTTATGTCAGTGCCACACCGGCAGATTATGAATTACAAGCCAGCGAAGGCATCGTCGTAGAACAAGTTATTCGTCCCACAGGACTGCTTGATCCCGTTATTGAAGTCCGGCCGGCCATTAATCAGGTAGATGATTTACTGGAAGAAATCAATCAGACTATTAAAAAGAATGAACGAGTGCTGGTTACCACGTTAACCAAACGAATGGCGGAGGAACTCGCAAAATACCTAGCTAGTTTGCAAATCAATTGCCGCTATATACACTCCGAAGTCGATACACTCGAACGAGTGGAGATTCTTCGCGACCTTCGTCTGGGAAATTTCGATGTGCTTATCGGTATCAACCTACTTCGAGAAGGTCTCGACCTTCCCGAAGTTTCACTTGTTGCTATACTGGATGCAGATAAAGAAGGATTCCTGCGAAGCAACCGATCGTTGACCCAAACAGCAGGGCGCGCTGCGCGTAATGTAAATGGCAAGGTCATCTTTTATGCCGACAAAATCACAGACAGTATGCAGCAAACGATGGATGAAACAACACGCCGTCGGGAAAAGCAACTTAAGTATAACGAAGAACACGGTATAACTCCACGTCAAATTGTAAAATCAAAAGACGCAATTCTCGGACAAACTAAAGTTGCTGACGCCAAAGTAGTGGAAGCCGGCGCCTATGTGGAATCGGATACGCCATCGATGGCCGCTGATCCAGTCATGAAGTATATGAATTCGGACGAATTGAAGAAGCAGGTGGCGCAAACGAAAAAAGCGATGGAGAAAGCGGCTAAGGAACTCGACTTCATTGAGGCTGCTCGATTGCGTGATGAGATGTACGAATTGGA
This sequence comes from Candidatus Pollutiaquabacter sp., assembly GCA_903854075.1. Lineage (GTDB taxonomy): Bacteria > Bacteroidota > Bacteroidia > AKYH767-A > 2013-40CM-41-45 > Pollutiaquabacter. The sequence goes on from CAINVI010000116.1 coordinate 11,622, forward strand.
AAAATTGGTAAAACAATCACGCTAACGAATTATTTCAACTCCATTCGAAAGGTCGTTCGACCGAATTTAGGATGAGTATGTGGTTGACCAGTACGAACAAATCCAAATTTTTCATACAGTCGTATGGCGGGCTGCAACACTTCCACCGTTTCCAGATAGATAAGACCATCGGTCAGTTTTCGCGCTTCCGCGATCGCGGCTATCAACAATTTTTCACCCAATCCCTTTCCGCGCCATTCACGATAGATGCCCATCTTGGCGATTTCCACATTGCCATTGGATTCTTTCACCAGCGCTACAGTGCCGACCGGCACTCCATCAACCAGCAGCAACAATATCGACCCTCCGGCATCTAAAATGCGCTGTGGATTCGATAACTGATCATGATCGGCGGGTGTAATTGAAAGATAGTCCTCCAGCCATTCTTTATTAATGGAATAAAACAGCTCTTTCCAACCCCAAAAGTTCTGCGCATGGATTATAGTTGCCTGCATACCAATTCCTGCAAATTACTTATTTTTACAAAATAAACATTACCTCATGAAAGAGCTCACCGTCCAGGAACTAAAAGCAAAAATGGATCAGCAGGAAGATTTCCAATTGATTGATGTACGCGAAGAACTGGAATACGATATCTGCAATCTCAAGGGAGAACTGATTCCGATGGGAAGCATCTTTGATCACGTAGACAATATTTCCAAAGATAAACCGGTGATCATTCATTGTAAAGCCGGCGGACGGAGTGCTGCAGTAATCAATGAACTGGAGAAGCGTTACGGCTTCACCAATCTTTACAACCTTAAAGGCGGAATTCAAGAATATGCACGGTCCGTTGACTCGTCATTGACGCAGTATTGATTCCTTTAGAAATAGAATGCGTGCCAGCGCGGCTTGCAGCCGGGCGATAACTCCAATGCAGGTGCCGGCAAGTGAACGATATTGATTAGCTTGAATAGATCATTTAAAAACCGGCTCTTCGTTTTTATTCGAGCTAAGTCGAAATCAATTCCTAGGTAATACTGCCTGTATCGATCAAAAGTCGGCAATGGTGTTCCGTCGACACTCGTCGGATTAGATGTACCTCCTGTCATTCCTTCTGCACCAAATCCAATCGCGAGGCTCATCCACACCGGCAAGTTGACCGATGTATTTCGAAGAAATGACGCAGGATTTATTGACACCCAATGCGTCAACCCGTTATAATCCTTTAGTAATCGTTCCGGAAAATTACTACCCAATACATCCGGACGGTATTGCGCATAGTTGGTTGTATGAAAAGAGTATTTCAAAACGATACGCTGCTCTTCCCATCCCAATTGCTGTACCAGAAAAGCAGACGTACCTACGACATTGGCCAACATATCCCGGGTTGAAAACCCCCACTCTTCCGAAAAACCATCAAATACTTCTACCGTCGTCTGAAAAAGCAAGGAAATGCCGGAACCATAGCATGCTGCTTTTCTAGAATTGTAGCCTGCCCAAGAAAAAGTCTGACTTACCGGCTTGGCGATATTATAGGCATTCCATGCATGAGCAAACTTATCCATTTGCTCCCACTCCTGATAATCATTGAAAGTATGGAAATCGATCAACGGGTAATCAGTATACCACTGCGTGTACAACCAAGACATGGATGCTACATATAAACCACTGTAGCCGAATGCCAGTCCCAGTGTACGACCTTTATCCGGTACAGGTGAAGGATCCAACCACGTGAATGTACTGCGTGACTGAAAATCGGTGTACGAAGAATCCGGTGCTTCCTGAGCAATGGTGAAAAAACATTGAATCGTCAACAACACCGTCAGAGTAAACCGCATAGAGTCAATCGTTATAGAGTTTCCTGGCACTGCTGACGATAGCTTGGAGTTCTTTTAAAGGTACTTCTTTTTCCGGGTCGATATAAAAAAGCTTGACCACTTTTCGACCCTCCGAATGCAAATTAGCGTGGTGCAACTGCCTTCCCTTCATGAAACCGATATACATAATCGACTTGTTCTTTTGCAGGATAAAATAACAAAAGGGCTTCTGTTTATAACGGAAAAACGGCGTATGGTAATTAAACGCCTCCGTACATTCCTCCTTCAACAACCACGCTCTAAGAAACAGTAAACATCCCCTTAACGGTTCCGGTTGTTGTAAATAAAATTCATCTACAGGAGAAATCATTTTGCTACTTCAACGAACCAAGGTGATCTTTCCAAATTTGTAGCGTTCATCGCCGGACGAAGTGGTGTAGATTACCATACAGGTATAAACGCCTTCCTGAATTTCCTTGCCGTGCCAGACATCTTCGGCGGAATGTGCTGTATAAATCACCTGGCCCCAACGATCGAAGACCGTCCACTCGTTAATGGTAGTTGCACCGGCAAAAACAAAAAAGACATCGTTCAACGCATCATCGTTGGGCGTGAATGCTGCGGGAAAGATGGGCTCGTCCAGACAATTTAATTCAAGGTAAACGGTATCCGTTCCTTCGCAACCGGCGTCATTGGTTACGCGCAGCCAGTACAATCCTTCCTGATCCGGTAATATGAAAGCGGTTGTATCACCATTCTGCCATAAATAGGAAGAAAATAATCCACGAGAACCAATTGACGAAGTATCACCCGGACAGAAAAAACGATCCGGCCCCAAATCCGGCACGACAGCTGCTCCTGCAGCAACAGGAAGAAATAGTGTATCCGTAATTGAACAAGCAGCAGCTGAAGAAATGGAAAAAGCGTAATCCCCACTGGAAAGTTGATCATTCACCAAACCGTTCAATGCCGGATCATCCCAATCAATGACAATTCCGGCTAATCCGTTTGGCAATGGCTGAATCGCCAAAGCACCGTCATTTCCATCAAAGCAGGAAACAGGTGTAACTTCGGCTGAAAACCCGAGTATTGAAACGGCGGTAGTTGCCAACTCTGTTCCGCGACAAGAATGATCCGCCGTCAGCGAAACAGTATAGTTTCCTTCCGAAACATAAGTATGAGATATTGTAGAAGCGGAATTTGTTTCCACGGATCCATCTCCGAAATCCCATATCCGATTCGTCCTACAGGAAGGTTGATCATCCGTAAACAAGACGGTTCGCGACGATACACACGCATAACTTATGGTTGATGCTGCCGAAGGAAGATCATAGACTTCAAATTTATCAATCGCCAGTCCTTCATAGGCATTGCACGTTGTTCCGGAACCGAAAGTGAAACGGAAATAGACCGATGTTTCACCGGCAAGATCAGGCAGACAGTAACGAGCGGTCACCCAACCATTACTTCCATTACCGCCACGGCAAGATCCTGTAGTTGGCAGTGACGTTCCGGACCATCCTGAAGTGGGCGATGCCAGCCCGGAAAGATTGGTAATCGAATTGATGGTATACCAGTTGTCAGCAATACAATTCGACACCGAGGAAGAACCGATGGTATTCCAGTTCGTACCATTAAGGGAGTATTGCAGGTTGCCTCCATCATACTGGTATTCCGTTTCCCAATAAATCAGAAAGCGAATTTCCGGCCGCTGTAACATACTAAAATCAAAACAAGGACCCTGCAACCAGGAACGTTCCCCCGGATTATAGACACTTCCGGTCAAACCACCGGTAATCCAGCAGCGACTGCCGTCACCTGCATTATTAATTAGCGACTTGGAAGGAGTTCCCCATTGCCAGTCGCTGGCCGTACCGCCTGTCGTCCAGTTTCCCGGACCAAGCTCGAAACTTTCCTGGTAAGGATAAACCGTGACACCGCCGATGCATGCGCCCATTGCCTGCTCCGCTACTACAGCAAGGCAAATGATTGCACCAACAAACAGAAAACGGCCATTCAGCATACAACTTTTTTAAAAAGAAATATCCTCTCCTACGAACAGATAACCCGATCTGAAAACAATTGTTTTAGAGGATCGTCTTCAAGGTAATTAATAATTCGGCAGGTATTTACCCTTAGGGTACTTCACGGAATAGCCAAGCCCTCTCTTCTCGGTGGATCCCGCCGCCAACTCCAATCGCCAGGTAACTTTGCCGGTAGCTCCTTCCAGACTTCCTCCGGATAATTCGCCGGCCGAAACCTTGATGTCGCTGTTCTGAGAAATCGGCAACTGATCTTCCACTATAAGCTGAACAGGCTCTTTTTTCGTGTTGCGTATGGTGATCTCATAAAGGGACTCTTTAATCACGTTACCACCAACGGTTCGTACCTGACTGAATTCTTTTTTAAGTTCTCGAGTAATCACTACGCGCTTGTCACGTCCGAGCGAAAGGTCCAATGTATCACCCGTCATAAACGGATCAATCATTGATTCACCGACATAATTACCTTCGTAATACACCTTAGCCTCTCCCGGCAATAAGTTGAGATTATCCCAGCCAGTTATACGAGCCAGTAAAAACGCATCCTTGTCCAATTTTGGCACGGCATAATACAAATAAGTTGCCGGTAATTCATCCGATTGTATATCCACAGTAACAGGCTTTCCGTCAGATTTTACGGAGTAAGGCAGCGATATATCAAACTCTGTAGACATACCTGCATCTTGGGCAACTACAAACTGACTCATATTTCCAACCGCTGATTTGTCTTCCACCTGGTCCTTTTGCATGGCTGGTGCCATCATCATAACAGCTTCACCTCGATCCTTTGCACCCAGTACTCGCTCGTACGGTTGCAGGAAATCAAGGTACCATGTATTTAAAATTGGTTTTGACCCTCCAATCGTTGGATTGCCGGTAGATAGCAACAGATGGACATTGTCCCAATCCTCGCCGGTAGCTTGGCGTACATTGGCTTTATAAGCCAATTGCACGGGGGCGGAAAGTGATTTAGCACGCAATTCATAGGTTGGCGACCAGGATGCTCCGGAGGTATAATACGATACGCGTAAATTCACCGTGGTGCGCTGTTTAGCCAACAGGTGGACAACGATTGTGCCTTGAGGGCGATTGGTTTTGGCATTCCAGTCGGCCAGCTGGCGATTCAGTTTTTCCTGACGTTCACGTAACACCTTTTGTTCGGAATGAATATCGATCAACTTAATTTTGATTTCCACCATCCGATTTCGATAATACTCCGAAACCTCTTTTAACATATCTACATCAACACCAATATTGGCGCCACCAACGGATTTATTGGCGTTCAATAACGAAATTTCATCATTACAGATCTGTTCTAAACCATTTACTTTTTCAATATCCAGATTGAGAATACGAAGAGAATCTTCCAGTCGCCGTACTTCCACCGGTTTACGATCTCCGGTCAGATAATCCAGTTGAAAAGATACCGCGGCTACGTTGGCATCACCGGTGCCAGAAACCATAATGGATTGCTGATCAATTTGTGCCGACAAACCTTCGATAAAAAGAGCCGTTGTGCCGGCTTCGATGGATGCCACTAGATGCCGTTCCACCTGGGCTCCGGCCTGATAAATTCGGACATTTTTCACCAGCGACTCTTTTATGTGCTTTTCATTTTGTGCAAATACCGTGTTGGTAATCAGTAAAAGCAGCACCGGGAGGTTGATCGTTTTCATAGCTTTTGATGTTTGGTATATAGGTTACAAATACCGTGCAAACACTGAATTTAAGTTAAAATTACTGTTTAAATCATTTTTGCGTAACCACGAAAACCGTTCGCCGGTTCTTAGCACGTCCTTCTTCTGTAGCATTAGAAGCAATAGGACGGGTTTCACCGAATCCTTGATAGGTCAACCGCGACTTATCTATTCCTCGGGAAAGCAAATAATCGCTGACTGTTTTAGCCCGTGATTCCGAAAGCAACATGTTGGATTCCGGTGAACCAATATCATCCGTATGTCCCTGCAAGGAGAGCTTCATAGTAGGATTGAGCACCAGGTATTCTGCAAATTCATTCAAGACTACTTTTATCGTATCGTTCAGCTGATCTGAATTAGAAGCAAACAAGATATCATTGATCGTATATTGACCACCTACTTCCAATTGCGACAATTGTATTTCCTTGCGCTGCAACGAAACATTGGCCGTATCTTTTTGCGATACATATTGCGACTGAAATGCAAAACCCTCTTTCTTGACGGACAGCATCAGGTCATGATCGAAATTGACCATAAAGGCGTATTCACCGGTCAAGGAATCAATGTCGATGCGCGTGAGTTTATTGGTAACGACATCGCGAACTTCGATGGTAGCAGGAACCATTTCATCTTGGCCGACTTTTAAATCACCTTTCTGAAAATACACTTTAGATGGACGGGCTTCCGGATACAGTTCAAAAGAATAGATATCATATCCCGAATTACCGTTAACTTTATTCGAAGCAAAATAGCCTGTTTTACCATCCGTGCTGACAAAGAAACTCACTTCATCGGCGTCAGTGTTAATCGGATATCCCAAATTAATCGGCTTTCCCCACTTACCCTGATCATCTTTTCGGATGACAAATAAATCGAAACCACCTAGTCCAGGTAAACTATCCGAAGCGAAATAAAGTGTTTTATTATCTCCATGAATGAAAGGTGACTTCTCATTTCCGTTCGTATTCACCGAAGGTCCTAGTTTGACGGCCTTGGACCATGCACCATCTTCCTGTTTTCTGGAAAAGTAAATATCCAACCCCGAAACAGAATCACGAGCAGATGCGAAGTACAACAGTTGTCCGTCAGAGGTAATACTCGGTTGTGAATCCCATTGTCTGGCATCGTTAACAGCCCCAAGATTTTTTAATTCTCCCCAGTAACCGTCCGTCTTGTCAGCGGTAAAAAGATCAAAGTTTCCCTTGTTATTTACAGTGAAGAACAAATGCTTGTTATCAATGGTGATCGTGGCGCCACCTTCGTTGTTGCTCATGCCGCGGTTAAAAGGTGCCTCCATTGCTTCACCACGGTCGTAAGTTCCATCCGTCTGCAGGCGCGCCATCATGAACTTCTCGACGCTTTGCGGCACCAGCATATTTTTATCCTTCATTTCAAAACGACGGGTGAAAAACGCCAGTTCTTTGTCGGGAGAAATATAAGGTAGGTATTCAGGATCCGGCGTAGAAAGCGCTTTTACCGGCACCGGTGAGAACGGAACAGGATGTGCATATAATTTAGCACGTGTCAGCATCATTTCGGCACGCGTACCATGTTCTTCGTTGATCTTGTCGAAATCCAAAAACTTCTTTAGATAATTTTCGGCCTCCTGCCAATTCTTTCGATCAAAATAAAGCCAACCCAGTTGATAATAGGGCTCCGGATCGACTTCCGGACACAGCTCTATCGCCTTCAAAAAACTCTCCTCCATCAACTTGAACTCCTTGCGTTTTTGTGCAATCGTTCCTTGCATGAAATACGCGTCTGCAAATTCCGGATCGGCATCTATGGCGCGTTCAATCTCGTTCAGCGCATCTTCGTACTTACGCGACTTGAACAATCCTGAAGCGTCATCAAAGGCAGCTTGTGCTTTTTTAACTTCAGAAACAGGACAATTAGAAAGTTGCGCACAGACTGGCAAAACCGTCCGTACAATGATACAAAGAACAAGCAGCAATTTCCAACGCATCGTTTACTTCTTCTTGAAAGGA
>CAINVI010000117.1 GCA_903854075.1 Candidatus Pollutiaquabacter sp.
AAGGAATTTAAATATAGACTTTCAGTTTACGTTAATTCAAGAAACACATCGTTCAACATGAAAAAAGTCACCAAGGCCGCACTTTTACTTGCAGTGATTGCCGCATTCTTTGCTTCTTGCAAAGCCCATGAAAATTGTCCGGCCTACGGTCAGATGAACAAGCCAAAATTACACCGTACCATTTACGGATAACCGGTTGTTTCAACAGCTTCACCAAGCGGACTCCTCTCAGGATCCGCTTTTTTTATGGGTAAACGAACTCGAGGGATTGGAGCAGATCAGGATGTAAACTAAGTGCAACCGGACAGGTTCGTGCTGCGTGTTCGAGTAGTTGTCGTTCTTTAGGACTGAATGACCGAGTTGCTGGAAATTCCACTACTACTTTTATTTCAGCCACCCGTCTAGGCTGAGAAGCCATGATTTTAGTGATTTTCAGTTGCGTTCCTTCCAATTCGATACCGTGCGTGCGCCCTGCAATTCCCATAATTGTCATCAGACAGCTGCCTAAGGCTGCAGCCAGCAGATCAGTCGGGGAAAAGGCCTCTCCTTTACCTTGGTTATCGGTAGGAGCATCAGTCAGGATAGCAGTTCCCGATTGTAAATGACTAGCTGCTGTGCGAAGTTCGCCGAGGTAGCGCGTGTGAATGGTTTCCATGGTTACAAAGGTAGTCCATAAATGCACCATTCGGATATCACACTTATTCACTAATTTTGTACCAATGATTAGGCTACGGTGCGTGATGTTATTGGTGCTGCTGACAGGGTCGAACGGCTATCTGACTGCGCAGGATTCATTGCGTTTTGACCGTAGTGATGTTAATATACTTTTTAGAAACGAAGCATCCGGCGGAATACAGGTCCATGGAAATGGCATCGGAATCGGGTTTCGTCGTGGTTGGCATAAAACCGGATATGTAAAGCGTATGTTCGAAGCGGATCTGGTATCCATGCGCCATCCCAAACAGTATAAGCAGCCCAATCCTTATTATCCCGATTCGCGTCCGTTCTTTTTCGGCAAGCTGAATTATGTGTACCTGTTGCGCGGCGGATATGGTCTTCAAAATGTATTGTTTTCCAAAGGCGAGCGCAGTGGTGTGGAGGTACGGTATAATTTTTATGGAGGCGCTGTTCTCGGAATTACCAAGCCGGTTTATCTCGATGTTCTCGTAGATGATCCCTTCGATACCTTGTCGCAATTCAAGATTATTGAAACCAGAAAGTATGATCCCCAAGATCCGGTTCAGCAGAGTGTGGAGAATATCTATGGTCCGGGACCTTATTTCAAAGGTTTCGGAGAGCTTCGAGTGTATCCCGGTGCCTATGGAAAATTCTCCATGTCCTTCGAATATTCAGGTATACAGCAGAAAATCACATCGCTCGAAGCAGGAGTGGTGGTGGATTATTTTCCCAAAGCATTGCCCATCATGGCAGAGATTGATCCTCAATCGTTGTACATAAATTTCTACATCGCGTTATACTGGGGCGGAAAGTGGTGATGAACTCTTCCGAAGTCTGCCTGTTATAGTCTTATCATTCTCAATCGAATTACAATGTCCAACAATAATACCCCATCCGTTGACCAGAAACCTTCCAAGCCGAATTGGTTAAAGGTGAAATTGCCCATCGGAGAAGAGTACAGAAAAGTCCGTGAGATTGTTTCCGAACACAAGTTGCACACGATCTGTCAAAGCGGCAATTGTCCGAATATGGGAGAATGTTGGGGAGCAGGAACGGCAACCTTTATGATTCTTGGGAATATCTGCACGCGCTCCTGCGGTTTTTGCTCGGTGGCCACCGGCCGTCCGGAAGCGGTGGATCCATTTGAACCGCTGCGCGTCGCCAAATCCGTAAAGCTGATGGGGGTGAAGCATTGCGTGATCACTTCGGTGGATCGCGACGACCTTAAAGACGGAGGTGCGGCGATTTGGGTAGAAACCATTCAGAAGATTCGGGAGATTTCGCCGGGAACAACACTTGAAACCCTTATTCCCGATTTTCAGGGGCAATGGGAAAACCTGCAACAGGTTATTGATGTGCATCCGGAAGTTATTTCGCATAATCTCGAGACCGTTCGTCGCCTGACTAAACAAGTTCGTGTTCAAGCTAAATACGATCGCAGTCTGGAAGTGCTCAAACGCGTGTCGGATGCCGGTGTTAACGCTAAGTCCGGTATCATGCTGGGTTTGGGCGAGACCAAAGAGGAAACGCTCGAGTCGATGCATGATTTGCGCAAGTCGGGTGTTTCCATTCTGACACTGGGGCAATACTTGCAGCCGACCAAAGAACACTTGCCTGTTGCTGAATTCATTCATCCGGATTTATTTGCCGAATTCAAACACGAAGGCTTGGCCATGGGTTTCCGGTATGTAGAAAGCGGACCGCTGGTGCGTTCCAGCTACCATGCAGAAAAGCACATCTAAGCTCGGTGTTCGCGACTAAGGATTTATTCACCAACAGCTCCGGTATACAGAACATTTAATTTATGGCTGATAAAATTCGAGTAGCAATTAACGGATTTGGCCGCATTGGTCGTATGACAACACGGGTACTGTTGCAGCGGAATGACATTGAATTGGTGGGCATCAATGATCTTGCGGACAATGTCACACTAGCGCATCTTTTCAAGTACGATTCGGTGCACCGTCGGTTTTCAGGAACCGTGGAGGCTGGTCAGGACCATCTTCTGTTTAATGGGGAGAGAGTTCGTGCAACCAAAGAGAAAGATCCGTTGATGCTACCCTGGAAAGAACTTGGTGTGGATGTTGTGCTCGAGTGTACCGGTAAATTCACCGACAAGGCGGGAGCAGAAAAGCATTTGTCGGCCGGTGCTCGCAAAGTCATTCTTTCCGCGCCTGCAAAAGGCGGTGAAGCGGTAAAGACGGTGGTGCTGGGAGTTAACGATGATATTATTTCATCGGAAGACGTAATACTTTCCAATGCATCGTGCACGACAAACAATGCGGCGCCGATGCTCAAAATTCTGGATGAAAATTGGGGAGTGGAGTCCGCTTTCGTGACCACGGTGCATTCTTACACGGGTGATCAGTTATTGCACGATGCTCCGCACAAGGATTTACGTCGGGCGCGAGCAGCGGCTGTGTCTATAATACCGACTACCACTGGAGCGGCAAAGGCGCTGGGAGAGGTTTTACCTCATTTAAAAGGTAAACTCGGCGGCGCCGGCGTTCGGGTTCCGGCACCGGACGGATCGTTGACGGATATTACCTGTATTCTGCGACAGCCGACCGACGTCAAAACGATCAATGCGGCATTTCGTTCAGCGGCTTTAGGGGAGCTGAAAGGTATTCTTGACTATACGGAAGATCCTATTGTGAGTATTGATGTGGTAGGCAATACTCATTCCTGCCTGTTTGATGCTCAGCTTACCACGGTGCTGGGAGCTATGGTAAAGGTGGTGGGTTGGTACGACAATGAAATCGGCTATTCGAACCGATTGGTGGAGCTGGCACTCCTGATTGGTCGTTAAGTCATTGTTTATTAATATCATACAGATTTATCTTTTGCTTTTGAATCGGCTTCCTGAAATATCTATAATGCTGATAATCATATAGTTGTAATTTCCCCGATTAATTCTCCGGCCGCTTCTTTCACGGCCATTTTTCGTGCGTTTACCGACTTTAATCAAACTTTAATACTATTTAACGAATTTTTACGGATTGGACACGTTACTTTGGCAGTACTATTCATCAGTACGGCTGATACAGGTCATAGTTTTGGTACGGTACTTGCGCTATACTTGTAACTAAACCAGTGCTCGATTGTTCTAACCAATAGTACTTCAAAAGGCGGCGAAAAGCTGCGCTAATCAAGATGATACGATCAAAAACAACCAAAGGAAAACCTGCAAAAGCTGCAGCTGTTGCTGCGGTTCCCCGTATAAAGGTTCAGCTGGACCACAAGACAATGATGGTGGTACACAGTATGGCAGCCTTTAAAATGTGGAAAAAACGCTATCCGCTCGCTAAAGTTATTGCGTAACGGTTCGACGTAAAGCGATCCTGCCTAAAGGGAGGTTGACCAAGTCAGCCTCCCTTTTTGTTTTTGACAATGCGTTATTAAAATAATTTACAGGATAATTTGAAATAAGAATTGGATTTTCTACATTTGCAATCCCTTTTTGGAGGGGTAGTGTGTTCTTTGAATTTCGCGCAATTTCGCCGATGTAGCTCAGTTGGTCAGAGCTACTGATTTGTAATCAGTAGGTCGGGGGTTCGAATCCCTCCATCGGCTCGCGATATAGATTACTGGCATTAATCAGTCGGGGAGATTCCAGAGCGGCCAAATGGGGCAGACTGTAAATCTGTTGTCTTACGACTTCGGAGGTTCGAATCCTCCTCTCCCCACCAC
>CAINVI010000118.1 GCA_903854075.1 Candidatus Pollutiaquabacter sp.
ACTGAATGATTACGCTTCAGCGTGAAATCCTTCGCAAATTGCTTTCGGTAGTGATCAATAACCGAATAGGAATCGAGCGGCCCAACCGTTCTGATAAATGCATCACTCAGGATGGAGCGTTTGCTGTGCTCTTTAAAACTTTTTGCACCGCCCCAGAAAAACTCTTGTCCTTTAGCTGCACGCTCCAGCATTTCCTGGCGGATGTCAGAAGTACCAAAACGCCGGTGGAGCGTTGCGGCAGCGTTGCGAATGAAACCGGGCAGCTTTTTATACGCTTCAAACGCTGGATACAAGGCTGCATAATTTTTCCAGTTTCGGTAACCGGCAAACAATTCATCGCCGCCATCGCCGGTAAGAACCACGTTGGTTCCATCAGCACGTGCTTTTTCTGATAAGAAGTGAATGGGAATGCACGTAGCATCAGCCATGGGCTCATCAAAGTACTCCACGATATGCGGCAACAGATCGGTAATCTCTTGTGGGCGAATAATTCGTTCGTGATGATCCGTACCAAATTGACGGGAAATTTGCTCGGCGTATTTTCGCTCGTCATAATCCGCTTGCCCTTCAAAACCTATAGAGTACGTTCGTACCGGAGCAGCTGACTGTTGCGCCATGAAGGCGACCACTGCACTGGAATCTACACCGCCGGAAAGGAAAGCACCTACGGGCACATCGCTCACCGTTCGGTACCGAACCGCACTTTCGAGCAATTCGTAAGTACGGTCTTTTAGCGCCGATTCACTCAGTGAGGACAACTCCGAATAACCGGGTGTCCAATAACGTTCGATTTGTGGAGGGCCGGATTTACGCACTACCAGAAAATGACCCGGCGGTAGTTTGTCGACACCCCGAAACATCGTTTGCGGAGGAGCCAGTAAATTAAACGTGAGAAAATGATAGAGTGCGTCAGCATCTACTTCGCTTTTCCAGCCGGGCACTTCCTGAAGTGCTTTGATTTCAGAAGCGAAAGCAAAGCAACTGTTGATCGTAGTGAAATAAAAAGGCTTTTTTCCTATCCGGTCGCGCGCAACAAACAACTCTTGCAACTGCGGATCCCAGATAGCGAAAGCGAACATACCATTAAGGTGCTCTAGGCACCGCTGTCCGAGTTTCTCGTACAAGTGCAACAGTATTTCGGTATCGCCGGAAGATTGCAGTTTAACACCGGGTAAAAAACGATCCTTCAGTTCGCGGAAATTATAGATCTCGCCGTTGAATACAATTACTTTTCCGGACGGACTGATCATTGGCTGATGACCGGACGGAGACAAATCGAGGATACTCAAGCGACGATGGCCAAGGTGCACGTCAGCATTCGGTGAACTCCATACACCGGCATCATCCGGACCACGATGCTGTAGTCGGTTGTTCATGCGCATAACGGTAGCAGCACCTTCCGGGGCTGCGCCGCTACGATTCCATAAACCGGATATTCCACACATAATCTTCAGCGGCGGACTACCGAATTAACGGCGGTAGCCCATTGGTTTTTAAAATATTCGAGATCGAAACGACTGACATATTCATAACCCGCACCCGCAAACTCTTCGCGGTGACGCAACACGTTGTCAACGACTTGCGGCAAGGCAAGACTATCCTTGGCAATGGCTTGTCCACCGCCTTGCAACAATTCGAGCATGCCGCCACTTCCGTTTCCGATTACCGGAACGCGGCAAAGCATCGCTTCGTGCGCAATGCGGTTCCATCCTTCACGCATGCGTGACATGCAAACGACAGCATCACAAGCGTGCAGCATAAGCAAGTAGTCGGCTCGTTCCAATTGAAGGTATTGTACCGGAAGATCGGGTGCATGATTTTGCGGACCTGACATCAGCAGATGATACCCTTTGTCCTTCAGTGCCTGATAGACGTCGTACACTCCTTTTTGACGACTGGCATTGCCGATATAGATCACCGGACGGTCGGAGGGAATCAAATATTTCGATTTGAATTCGGCCACCGCTGATGGATTGACGGTAAATTCGGTCGGATCAAACGCATTATAAATAACACGAACGTTTTTGCAACCGATTGCACGCAGGTAACCAGCCCAAAACTCGGAAACCGTAACCACCAAGTCCATAACTGCCAGTCGTTTTTTCAAGCGCCGGAAATACCAGCGATGGAAAACTGATTTACGGGTGAGCTCATCATCGATATGATGAATCATCGCGATATAACGAATGCCGGGGCGGAATCGCCCGAAAACAATCGGGTAAGGTTCACGGATTACCACCTCCGCGGATTCTTCCAGCTTTCGGAGTCGTGCCCAATACGCAATGGCAGCTTCTCCCGGACGTTTTACGGTAGCCGACGACATGCTGACTTGGAAATCGTTAGACAACTGTAAAGCTGCCTGCACATCGTACGCATTTCCACCGTTTGCAGACGGAAGAATTCGACCTAGCCGGAAACACTCGGAGACGACCGGAGTTTTTGACTCCCAAAGGACACGCATCGATTTCATTGCAAGTGCAGGCTGCTGGTAAGCGGAAGGTAATGCGGTAAATGTAATCGATTATAGGCGCGGTGTTCCGTGTTAAACCGGAAATAATCCAACATGACGGCCGGCACATTATCGCGCTGCATAGGTAGTGTTACCTCCAGCCGATTGATGCGGTTCAGTACTTTAAAATACCGATTACCAAGTAACGGGTAAAGTATCGGAAAGGTCATTCCCTTGCTGGTGGCTTGCAGTCGTGGGCCGTTATGGATGAACAGATTCCGGCTCATCCGGTACGAGCGGACTTCGGGTATATAAAACGGCAGTTGCCGGAATTTTTCCTCGACAAATAGAAAGAACCAATTAGAAAATCGATGGTACCAGGAACGAAAAGCATCGAGAGGCGGATTGCCCTTGAACCAATCAGCTCGAATGTTGGTCAATTCATCGGCAAACTTCTCCCGTTCAGGATGATCCGGTGCTAGGTGATGTAAATCGATCATGGCTCCCTTGGCATTGAGCAGTACACTGCGCACCCGAATCAGCTTGTAGGCATGCTGAAGCTTTAAACTGATATAGAATTTCAGCAGGTATTCCAAGGCCACCTGATCTCGGATGGCAGGATCAGCTACCGGTAGCTGGCTGGGCAATTGCTCTTTTCCGGCAAGAAGTCGAAAGGGCTGAAAAAAGCTGAACGATTGTGCAGCCAGAAATTGTTCAGCGGATGCACCGTACAGGGAATGAATAAGCATATACTTTTCATTCCCATTAAGTGTTTGACGCGAGTCCTCCAACACTGTCGTATCGTTCCGGAAAACGGCAACGAAATCAAGGTCCGAAATTCCGGGAGCGGAAACGCTGCCAATACCATAGAATGCGAGGATACCATCTACAGACATGGTTTTTTCCAGTAGCCGGTCAGTGAACGACTGGTACTCCGACAAGCGGACAGGTCTGGGGAAGTCGGAGAGCAGAAAGGAAGACATTTCGTATCGAATCGGTCAGGACCGCTGGATACGAATCATTCCGGCCGGACCGGTATTGATGATTTGGTAGGTGAAGCGCGGATCGTGTTGCAGGTAATCAACCAACTCCACGCCTTTACCGCCGTTCAGAAGGTCGTGACAGAGAATGATTCCATCCGGAGAGAGCCGCTCTGCCAGCACTTTAAACTCTGGCACAGCAGTTCCTTTTCGGGAATCAATAAAGGCAATGTCGACCGACTTTCCGTTCAGTTCGTTATCCAACAGTTTACGTAATACGTTATCCGGGCCATTGTAGTTTCCTAATTCTTCGAAGGCCGGATCGGTGGTCTCGGAGCGTTTAACGCTCAAACCATGACGCACATGCAAATGCTGGTCCTGTTGGAATTCAGAAACTATTCGCTCGAGGTACTCCTGGAAAATATCCAGGGTATAAAAATCACAGACAGGATATTTATCCTGCAAATACTTGTAGGTAGCGCGCGTGGAAACACCGGTACCGGTGCCTATTTCAATGAAAATTGTGGGATTTACCCGATCTATGGCCCGATGGATTTCAGCAATATCCGCTTCGGTGACAGCGCCGGCATTGTCAAAAACATCTCCACGCAATCGGTGTAAAAACTTTTTGAGCCGTTTCTGAGCAGATTTGCTAATCGTAAGCACGTTTTTCATCGCATCCATCATATCCTTCAACCTGGTGGAAAACCTTTAGAGGATACAAGTTACTAAAAAAAAACAGGAGTCAAAAACTAAGAAAAATCAGGCTTTTTGACCTATCTCATCTAACAGGGCATCCGTTTCCTCCACAAACGTCAATAACCGCCCGTAAAAATCATCGTTGACCAAGGGTGCTACTTCGTTTGGAATTGCACTGGGCCAGTATTTTCTGATCGGATACAAAAGGCACAACCGACTGGAAAGAATCTGAGCGGATAAATAGCCCGGGATGTATTTCCAGTGCCTACGAATGTTTGAGACGTCCTCCATCGCTTGCCAGACAGATTCCGAATAATGCGTCCTTGCATCACGAAAGCTATCTCTTTTAGAATACCCTTTACCATAGATAGTTTGTAGGTACAGAACGGGCAACATCATAAACTCACTCAGCAATGACTTCAGCTGATACGCATTTTTAGGGCGCCAACCGTCGCGTAACTGATAATGCAACTTATTCACCATTCGCCGGGCAGCAACTTCATACACCGAACGGTCCTGAAGAAGAGAAGAGACACGAAGTACTGGCTCACCACTTAACACGCACCCTTCACGAATTGCCTCGAGCGGCAGTACCGATTCAGGATACGCGGCAAGATCCTGTTCAGTCATGGCAAACCATCCATGATGCTGCAACGGATCGAAGCGATACATGAAGATTCTGGCAGCGGAAAGTTTTGTAGCAACCGCCGACAAACGCGTAGGATCAGCAAAGACGTCGTTGCGGATGATGACCAGTGCGTCGACATCACTGTATCCGGTGGTATGACCATCGCCAACGCTTCCGTGAAGGATTACTGAATATAAATCAGTCGCAATCGGCTGTAAAAAATCCCGCAACGCGAGAATATTTCGGTCCGTTCCTGAATAGTTGCTCAACCGAATCTCCGTTTCGTCAACTCCTCTTCTGGTGCCCAGGTAGGAATAGCCAAGACATACCGCCGTAGCATTTTTAAAATTCACATTTCTTCTCCAGACAGAGCATCCTCCGTTTATGTAATCGCGTAAAAGCTGATGAAAAGCCATCTTGAACGATGTTTAATAATTCGGAGTATCCACTAAATAATTCCCGATATGTAACGAGAACACTTACAAACGTTCAGCGAATTCGAGGAATTCAAAAGTTCGCTTTTCAAAGGTAAGTTCCCGCATATCTAAAAGAGCCTGACGCGACAATCGCTCGGATAACGCTCGGTCTTCTACCGCTAGCCTTACACCGCGCGCAAGGTCTTTCGGAGAATCCGGTTGAACGAATATAACATTCTTTTCATTCAACACATCACGCGTAGCCGGAAAATCAGGTGTTACCACTACGTTTCCGGTGGTCATATATTCGTTCACTTTCTGGGGGTAATTGAATTCCACAAGGTGGTCCATAGCAGTGTAATACGACACCAGCACATCAGCAGCCAACTGGTAATAACGTACGTAGGTGGAATCGTTGAAGAATCCGGTAAAAATGACATTATTTACACCCAGCGCAGCACAGTGTTTTTTCACTGCTTCTACGGCAGCTGGCCGTCCACCGGTAAATAGAAAATTGTAGCCGGGTACTAATTTTGCCGCTTCAAAAATGTATCGCAACTCATGCACATCCATACCGAGTTTTCCGGTATAAACGACCAGGGGCGCCGGATCGTTGTATCCGATCTCCTTCCGTGCTTCCAACTTGGTGCAATGGACCGTGGATGCTGGTACCGGAGCAAGCGAAAGCATAAACCGATCTGCATTCAGCGGAACTATTTTACGGATGGCTTCGCGGGTAGAGGTTACGCCAGCCATTACACCGTCTGCATTTTTTACCACCCATTTATAAATACGATTGTTCTTGACCTCTGAAGCAATATAAATCACTTTGGCAGGAAACAACCACGCCAATAACTTTCGAAAAACTATAGCCGGAACAAGGGATTTGGCATCACGGGAAATGATCAAGGTACGACGGCGCAGCAAAATTCCTTCCAGCGTTATACGAAGCGCACTGAAAGTAAATGCAAGGAACAATATCAAAAAGCGCCACAGTTTCGGCGAATGCTCTTTCAAGGGTGTCCACAAGCGCCGGCGATGCACGGTGTTTTGCAAACCATAGGCTCCGGGTATTTCTCGGGAGCGAATATTTTCCTTCATGTACGTGAACGGATACACTACGGTGACGCGGTTTCCATGACCGGCAAAACCATCGCACAACCGCATGTCATAGATCCTGTTCGTAGTAGGACGCAGCAGGCAATACGGCGAGAAGAGAAATATTCGAAAAGGTCGCTTTGGCATACTTCGATATTATTCCTTTGTACTGAACTCCTTTTCCAAGACTGACATACTGAACTGATCGATGAACTTACCCCCTTTAAACACGTCATCACGCAAGGTTCCCTCCACTTTAAATCCACATTTTTCATAGCTACGAATAGCCGGAAAATTATCGACACGCACCTTGAGATAAATGCGATGCAATTGTAGCTGCAAAAATCCATGAGCCAGCATGGCCCTGCATGCCGCGGTACCAAATCCATGTCCGGTATGTGCGGCATCTATCAAAATAGCAAATTCAGCTTGACGAAAGTTGGTATTTATATTTTTCAGGAACGTCATCCCTATTAGTTCATCTGTGTCTGTACGCATGATCGCAAAGGTCACATTCGGCTGATCACCGCCAATCTGATTTTGCATCCAGTGCTGTTCATCTTCCAGCGTAACTCGGTAATCATGTCCGGAAAAGAAATCACGAACCACTGTCTGGTTTCGCCATTTCCATGTGGTTTCCGCATCGGATATTACCAACGGTCGCAAACGTATAGTTGATGCTGCTGGCATGAATCAGTGTGTTTCCGGTAAATCCGCTTTTGTCCAACGATAGCGCTGAAGTATTGATCCGTATTTACCTTTTGCTTCCGGAACAGCTTCTTCCCACGCCAAGATCAATTGATGGTATCCGGTTGCATCGTGAACTCGCTTTCCAATATAAAATTGAACGGATTGCCGGCTAAAGTTCTGTTTGAATACCAGCAGCGGATCATGGGCATCGGCAGAAAGTCCTCCGCCTAAGTGCATAGACAAACACCCCCGATCTGCCGCCAAGTTCAAGCCTTCGTGCAGTAAAAGATTTCCGACACCGTTACGACGCCCTTCTGGAGTTACCGAAGATAAAAAATAATGCGCCCAACGACCGCTTCCCAAAAAAATTGCCGCTCCTTCCACCTTTTCATTTTGCTTGACCAACAGCAAAGCGCCATCTGATAGTGCCAACCGACGTAAAGCAGTAAAGTAAGCCGGCGAAAAATAATATTGCGGTGCCGCCTTTAGCTGCCGCATATTCTCCAGATATATCCGCACGAAATCATCGTATGACGCTAACGTACGATCATGATGAATATAATAGCCAGCCTTTTCTGCCTTTCGAATCTTATTGCGATTCTGCGGTGTGTAGTTTTCCCAGCGCTCATCGGATGACTGGGTCAAATCGACAGCGACGTAGTCACGCAGGTGTATAACCTGCATAGTACTGTCTGCAGCTAAAAACCGTTGGTTACTCAATAAAGGATGGAAGCGAACAAACTCTGTCACCACCTTTTCATCCCGGCAATATTCCGCGAACGCCTGGTCAGCTTCCCGGAGGAAGTGAGCATCGAGTGATGAGCTCACCGGTCCTGAATAACCGTAGGCAGATTCGATATCGAACAACCCCGATGGCGTCAAATACGAAGGAACTGGGCGCAGCAAAAATGGCA
>CAINVI010000119.1 GCA_903854075.1 Candidatus Pollutiaquabacter sp.
CTGTTTTCCACCGGGAATATCCATCGCCGTCGCAGTAACCTGCGTTACCGGAGCACCGGCGAGGAACATGCACTGATCGATGAAATGACAAACCTCTCCGATGATACGACCGCCGCCAACATTCGGATCGTGTACCCAATGATCCGGAGGTACGTGTCCTGCATTGATGCGGTAGTTAATTGCGATGGTACCACCGCCGGCGAGCTGTGCTTTTAATTTACGGGTAAAGGGAGCGAAACGTCGGTTAAAGCCAACCATCAGCCGTACATTACTGTTTCCGTAGTGCTCGCGGATAACATCCAGCTCGCCGGGATGTAAACAAAGCGGCTTCTCCACGAAAACATTTTTTCCATGCATCATCGCATCCACTACATAGCGGGCGTGTGAATCATGACGTGTAGCAATAAATACCGTGTTCAGCCGTGTATCATTAAATACATCGGCCGCATTTCCGGTAACTGCAGCAAAATTATATTTGTCGCCAATATTACGCGCATTATTGGGACGCGCAGTAGCCAGGGTAACCAGTCCTGCATTCCCTTTCAACGCCGGCAGTAGAAAATTCTGCGCAAAGGAACCGGCGCCGATTAATCCGACATTGGGCACTCCCGGATTGAACTTTTTATCGTGAATCAGCACGGTTGATTTCAGCGCGGCACTGGTATCATACGATAAAACGATACCCATAAAACGTTCTGACTTTTGAAGAATGAGATCGTATGCTTTGGGCGCTTCAGAAAATGGAAAAGTATGCGAAAGCAACTCCTGTAGCTTCAGTTTTCCTTCGCTGAGCAATTCTACAAACGCTTGCATGTTGCGGTTTTCCGTCCAGCGAACATAGGCATAGGGATAATCGACGCCTTCCTCTTCGTATTCCCGGTCGTAACGACCCGGACCATAGGAGCTCGACATACGTAAGTCCAATTCTTTCCGGAAGTAATTGGTACGTTTGAATCCCGTGGGTACGGCGCCGACAACGACAACACGTCCCTTCTTGCGGGCAATATCTCCGGCCAGATCCACCGGATCGGTGGAATCAGTACCCGCGGTAATGATTACCGCATCAACGCCGTGGCCGCCGGTAGCTTCCAGCAGCAACGACTCCAACCCATCGGCGCCACGCTGCAAGGCTATATCTGCCCCACAGGCTGCGGCTAATTGCACCGCATGCGGATCTAGATCGATGCCGAATGCTTTTACTCCGGAAGCACGTAACAACTGCACGGTTAATTGTCCGAGCAAGCCCAACCCGATGACCGCACAGTTTTCGCCCAGGCGAAGATCCGCTTGCCGAACGCCTTGCAGTGCTACGGCACCCAAGGTGGTAAAACAAGCATGATTCAGCGGAACAGATGGGTCGAGTTTAACACACAAGTTTACCGGAACAGCGACAACTTCCGCGTGTACGGCCGTATTACCGCCGCACGCAACGTGATCACCGATCTTGAACGCAGTGACATCAGCGGCAACGGCAATCACCTCTCCTGCACTGCTGTATCCAAGCGCCGACGGAGCATCCAGCTTATTCATCACCATGCGGTAGGTATTCAACAGCCCGAAGGTCCGGGCCGCTTTCATCACCTTACCCACCTCTTCTTTGCGCGCACGTGCTTTGGCAATATAACCCAGGCGGGCATCCTTCACTGATTTTCCTTCCGTGCCTGCGCTGATGAGTGAAAAATGATTACGCACCAGAATACAACCCGACGACAATGCCGGGAAAGGCACTTCCAGCAGTTGCATGTCGCCGTTGCGAAGATGCTGTGTGAGTTGTTGCATGGATAACTATCGTTTTCGGAGGAATCGAAAATCTGCTAACGATTATACTCTTTTATAGTTAAGTGTTTTCAGAATCGCTGCTGACATGTTTTCTACCATAGCGGCTTCCGTATATTTTTCTTCGTAGGTATTCCGTGCAGCCCTTCCCATTCGCATACGCATCTCCTTATCGGTGAGCACTACTTTCAATCGTTCTGCCAGTTGTCGGGGAGACGCCGCCTCCACGATATATCCGTTGACACCATCCGCTACGGCCTCCGCAATCGCACCGCGGTCGGTAGCAATCACAGGCAAACCGGCAGCCTGCGCTTCCACAATCACCCAAGGATGACCTTCGGGATCGCGCGGCGTGAAAACGAACACATCTGCCCCCTGCAGAAACCGGTATTTTTCGTTACCGGAAGCAGCCGGGTGAAAACGGACCGGCAGATGATGCTGTTGTACGAAATCCTGACAAGTTCGTTGCGTTTCCGCGTTGCGCCAGGAGCCTACGACTTCCAGACGAAATCCCTGTAAACCCTGATCAACCAGCAAGGCTACCGCATCCAGCACATCCCGAATACCTTTGGAAGGCTGCAAATTGGCCAGATAGAGTACTGTTAATGGATCATGATCAACCGGGGAAGGTATCATGGGATAGTCGGCACCGTTGGGAACAACATGGATAATTTCGGAAGGAACCAGGCCTTCAAAGATGGGACGCAATTTTTCGCCTTGGACAATTACGCCCTGAATACGTCGAAGCACCCACCTGACATACGCCTTATTAATCGTTCCGGAGGCCGCATACCAGGTCCGGAAGTTACTGCCCCGTAAGTGAAAAATCACTTTTCTAAAAAAAGCTTTTGCAATCCACAAGTAAAGTGAGTCTTTGAAGAAGCCAAGTGTTGATTGCGAAATAGGAATGATCACCACATCCGGCCGATGTCGAAGCAATAGCCATTTCATACGCAAATAGATGGACAGCGTTCGGAAGGCCTTTCGAATACTCCAGTTGCCCATACTGGTTAATGATCGGTGCGCGCGGGTATCCAAATGCACCAAACGAAATCGATCACGCAATGCCGATCGCAATAGAATTTCCGTGGCGATAGCCGGCCCCATGAACGGTGGCGGCAACTTGCCCAGCAACAATACTATAGGCTGCTTTTTCATGTGGGGCGAACAGCGGGGTAAGGTAATGGAGCGGCAGAAGCACCACTCGCCGGTTTTTTTGTGGTGACCGGTTCCGCATAAGCCACTTTGGCCGGTAGCAGGGAAAAGCAGAAGATCGGAAAAACGTAATTGATAAACGGAAGATAGATCATCGGCAATGTACTTACGGAATAGAGTACCAGGGCGGAGAAGGTGGAGAAGAAAAGGAACCGCTCGGGCTTACGCAGTTTTTGCCAGCCAAAGATTAAGGCGAAGATGAAGAGCACATACACCGAAACACCGATGATTCCGGAAAGGAACAATATCCGTACGTAATCACTGTGCATCCCTCCGCCAACCATGATTGGCGCTTCCTTGAAATTGGAAAATGACACGCCAAGAAACTGCGCCACCGGCGACATTTCAGACCACACTTCAAAATAACGTTGCCAACGCGAAATCCTCCCGTTTAATCCGAATTGTATATCCGAGTTACCTTCTATAACGTTGATTTCCTTTTGCAATAGAGGCGCTATAAATTCATTATAGATCGGCTGAGCAAAAATTGGCAACACCACCAACCCGATGACAATGACGACCGCCAGTCCGCGGATATTTTGTGAATTATAATACAACAGCCAAGCGATACAAATCAGAAATACGGCCCAGGTGGAAACGTGTCGTAACGAAATCACACCAGCCACGCAGACCACGAAAATCAAAAACAACTTCAGCGTCGGCGCGCCTCCGGATTTCACTTTGGAGTACACTTTTTCGAGGAAGAAGTAACTCATGGTGATGAACGCTCCAATGAAATAAATTCCATAACTCACACTGTCAGCGAAGTTGCCGCGAAGTCGGGAACCTCCACCTCGACCTTCCGAAACATACTCCGGCGTAAGCGGGTGAACAAGCAACTCGAACGCCAGCATCCCGAAAGGAACAAGACAGGAAATCAGAAACGTAGTCATCAGAAACCGCAAATCGTGACGATGACGGATAAAGCGACGGAGATAGATAAAGATGACAGGAGGTGTGAGGTATTTGATCTGATCACCCAGGTTATTCAAGGAGTAAGCCCAGGTCAACAGATACAAGGCATTAATCAGCAAAATGAACCCCCAGATGCTCATGAGGTTGTCCAACCCGTTGTGAGGAGCTTTTCGGAACTTGTACGACTGAAAGCTGGCCAACGCGAGTAAAGGGGTAAGTACACCAACGATATACACCGGCGAAAGGAAGCTGGAATATTCCTTTACGAAATAAAGCGTATCCACTAAAGGTCGCAGCAACAGGAAATAGGCAAACCACTTCCGACTCCAGTCGAGTGACTTCCAATACGCTTTCCATTCTTTGAAACTCATCCTATAGTGAATATACGAAATTTCCCGATTTGAATTGTCGACTGCGTCAACACCGACCGTTTTACGCACGGGCACTGCAAAGGATACAGTTTTCAGGTACAATTGCGGTTGTCAGCCGTTCAACGGGAAAATTGGCCGCATGTCGCGGAAGGTTATTCCAATGCCGCTAAAAAACCGGCGACGCTGTTCTGTAACGCTACAAAACGCGAAATATAACCGGCCGCATTGGCGCCGATCTGTTTGCAACGTTCGGGATGGGAGAGCAATTCGTTCACTTTAGCAGCTACGTCCTCCAGCTGATTGAAATCCATGATATAACCCGTCTCCCCTTCCCGGATGAGATCCGCAGCAGCACCGGCGTTGGGTGAACAGATCACCGGCAAACCGGCGGCCATCGCTTCGTTGAGCACAAGTCCCCAGATATCGAAATCGGTCTGAAAAAGAAACAAGGAAGCTTCGGCCATGACCGCAGGAAGCTCATCTTTCTGCAGGTACCCATGAAAACGAACAGCATCCTCAAGTCCGTAGGAGCGCGCCAGCGCTTCTAGGTGTTGACGCTCGCTGCCATCACCCACCAGATCAAGCACTACGTCCTTACGCTGCGCATGTAGTAGCCGCATCAATTCGATGAGCTGATGAACATTTTTACGCGGCGACAAATAGCCGATACTGAGTAAATGATAAACACCGGAGGCCTGAGCTGATGCACGTACCTGACGCGCCTTTTCCGTGGATCGACTGAAGAAGGACGTATCGACCGTATTGATGCCAACGAAAACGCGCGACGGTAAAAAGCCCAGTTTAACGAGATATTCCTTGGCACGGGATCCGTAGGCCACTGCAGCGGTCGCTCGTTTAGCGATCAATCGTCGTACTGTTCGCTTCATCCATCCTTCCGGACGATAGGCGGCTTCGATACTTCCGTTCCAAATGATAAAGGGTACATTTTTTCCGAAGGTCAGTGCTGAACGAAGACTGCGTAAATAAACCTTAATGGTAGCCGGCGAAAATCCGGAGACAATTATTTTTTCGGGAGCAAGTCGATCTAGAACACGCCCCAGTCCTTTGTATAAGAAGGTGGTCTTCTCGCTGTCGCCACGCTGAATCACGGCTGCATCAAGAAAGGTGTGCTCAAACTGAAACGATGCCGGATCCAACTTGAAGTTACGACGCGCATACGTAGCGGCTCCGAAGATGACATGCAGCCGAAGTCCGCGAACCCGCAACGCTGCATCCAGCTCGTTGAAGAGCGGCACCCTATACGGTGTTGGAATGTTCGTAATGAGAACGATGGTTTTCATATTCTGCTTCGCCGGTTTACTTCATCCATTTTCGAAACCATTGCATCAGGAAATAGATCGTCCAAAGTCGGTTGGAAGCATCCGTGTTGCCTGCGCGCAGGCGATCGACTTGTGCTTTTATTCCTTCGTAGCGAAATTGCGGAAAATCTTTACAGAAATCCGAAAGGTTAGTATCAATATAGTCCGTAAGTACAGCTCCACCCCATTCTCGCAAGGGCACATTGAAGCCACGTTTCTTCCGGTAAAGAATATCGTGCGATAGCAATCCTTCCAGCGACTTCTTCAATAAATACTTCGGCTCTCCGTCTTTGATTTTCCATTGGGGGGCCACCGACAAGGCAAATTCTACCAAACGGTAATCCAGAAACGGAGATCGTATCTCTATGGAATTGGCCATGCCCAGACGATCCATACGGTAGAGGTAGTAGTTGGGAATATTGAACGCAACACCTAAGTAACA
>CAINVI010000120.1 GCA_903854075.1 Candidatus Pollutiaquabacter sp.
AAGTGTATTTTTTGCTTATCTTAAGCACCTATATAGGTGTGCTACCCCCTTTTTTCTTACTTTTGTGAGTCCCCAAAGATCCATCCCATACAACCCAAAGGACTGATTACTTCCATTTTTCCTTTTCGTAACTTGTAGTGGTGAATTGTAGGCCGACGTTATTATTTTGGATGGCACTAATTATAGGAGTAGTAAAAACTACTTCAATTTTTGCTACGCATATTGTCGGTGGTGAAATGAATTACCGATGGTTGGGAAATAATCTCTACGAAGTTAAATTGGCGGTTTACCGGGATTGCTATAACGGTCAGGCCCCGTTCGACAATCCGGCAGCGATTACGGTTTTTGACGATAACGGAAATGTAATCGCCAATAGTTCTGTATATATCACCAGCCAGCAACAGGTTCCTGCGGTATTGAATAGCCCTTGTTTGATTCCGCCGACCAACCTCTGTTATGAGGTGGCTTATTATGTATACAATTTATCATTGCCACCGAGACCTGGTGGCTATTCCATCGTTTATCAACGCTGTTGCCGGAATCAAACCATTATTAATTTGTCAAATGTTTCAAATACCGGCGGAACCTATTTGGCGACTATTCCGGATTCTTTCCTGGCATATCCTAATTCAAACCCGGTCTTTGATGAGTTGCCTCCCACTTTTATCTGTCAATCTGCTCCTTTTGAGTTTGATCACTCCGCCACAGATGCGGATGGTGACTCGTTAATCTATGAATTGTGCATCCCATTTGCAGGTGGAAGTCGACAGTCTCCGGCTCCTTCACCGGCTGATCCGCCACCGTACTCTCCGGTTGTCTATGCACCGCCGTACTCGGTGTTTAATATGTTGGGTGGAACGCCTTTCTCCGTTGATCGCTTCAGCGGGAAAGTAACGGCCACACCAGCTACCGCCGGGCAATTCGTCTACGGACTCTGTGTAAAGGAGTACAGAAATGGAGTAATGATCGGCGAAAGTCGCAGAGACTTTCAGCTAAATGTAGTGCCGTGTCCAACAATTACGGTTGCTTCTATTTTTTCCCCGTTGATTGTTTGTGGATCATTAACCGCGGCATTTGAAAACACCTCTTACAATGCGGCTACCTATAGCTGGGATTTCGGAGATCCTTCCAGTACTAATGATACTTCCACGCTATTTAATCCTAATTATGAATATCCGGATACAGGAACTTATCCGGTTACATTGATTGCATCCTCTTCGATTGATCCGGATTGTAATGATACGGCATACGGAGAGGCAAGGGTGTTTCCTGAATTCCTTGCGAGCTATGCTTCAACGAATACACGTTGCACGCCTGATTTTACTTTTACGGATCAATCGTATGGCGTAAATGGAAATGCGGAGTATTGGAATTGGGATTTTGGCGACGGAGCTAGTTCAGTTGTTGCTTCACCTTCGCACACATATATCTATCCCGGATCCTACGACGTTGTACTTATAGCTTCAACAGATTCCGGTTGCACCGACACAGTAGCTTCCACCATTAATGTA
Source organism: Candidatus Pollutiaquabacter sp. (assembly GCA_903854075.1). Classification (GTDB taxonomy): domain Bacteria; phylum Bacteroidota; class Bacteroidia; order AKYH767-A; family 2013-40CM-41-45; genus Pollutiaquabacter. The sequence continues at coordinate 1,512 of CAINVI010000120.1, forward strand.
TTGACTGTTCCGGAGGCCGCTTTTGATATTCAGCTAGACACGTGTCAGTTCACAGTAGCTTTTCAAAATTTTACAACTTCTGCTGCTAGCTATGATTGGTCTGTCAATGGATCACGTTTTTCTTCGGACTCCCTTCCGCAGTCTCAAGTGCTTACTGCCGGCAATTTTACCGTCGACTTGTTTGCGCTTTCCGACAGTGGCTGCTCTGATAGTTATTCCATTCCGGTACAAATTCCACCGCTGCCACAAGCCAGTTTTTCTTGGTCAGTTGATCCGTGTGATTCAACAGTTCGTTTCACCAATACCTCTTTAAATGGAAGCGATTATCAGTGGAACTTTGGAGACAGTACAATAATAGATTCCTATTCACCAACGCATACCTATCAACTCGCAGGTTCAATTCCGGTACAATTAATTACAATTGGTTCTTACGGTTGTTCGGATACGCTTACTGATTCTATTTTCTTCGTTAGTTACAAAGCAGCAGTATTCGAGTCGTTTCAGGACAGTTGTGCCGGCGAACTCAGTTTTTCAGGAGTAACTGAAAATGCGGTAGCTTATTTTTGGGATTTTGGAGACGGAACTACGTCAACGGATCGTTTTCCTGTTCACTCCTATACAAGCGATGGCACTTATGAAGTTGCGCTGACGGTGAACGGGGAATATTCATGTGTTGACTCCCTCCGAAAGCAAATCGATTTTGAGCGACCGAAAGGTGAGCGAGTTTTTCTTCCCGCAGCGTTTACACCCAATGATGATGGACTCAATGATCAGTTTTCCGCCAGTATCTACAAGCCTTGCGAATATTATTCTATACGGATATACAACCGATGGGGCGCAGAAATTTATTCAGCCGCTGATTTAGCAACGGCTGTGTGGGATGGAACGTACAACGGAGAACGCGTACCGGGCGGCATTTATACGTACATCCTGATAGGGGAATCCAGGACGCGGTACGGAACGATCTGTGTTATTTATTAACGTTGTTTATTTACGGACTAGAGCAAGACAAAGTGCTGAAAGTTCGGCTTTACGCCGGCTGATGGGAAAGCGTTCTGCAATACTTGTAGAGGCAGCCCGGCCCATATCAGACGAATAATTACTGCTTGCTGACTTTAGTAGCGCTTCCAGTAAAGCGATATCTCGTTGTTGAAGAATAAATCCGTTTTTCCCAATGATTTCCGGTATCGAAAAAACCGCTGAACCTACAGGCACGCACCCACAAAGCATTGCTTCACACAAGGCGTTGGGAAAACCCTCAGCCATCGAAAGTTGCAGGTAGAATTCAGATTGGCAATAGGCATTTCTCAGTTCAATTGCTGACATTGGCGGCAGCAAGGTTACGTTTCGGGAAACATTCCCAAAGGCAGCTACATCGCTTACACCAACGATTTGAAACTCACATTCCGGAAACAGCGGTGCCACATTAAGGATCAGATCAATGCCTTTTAATTGTTTTTGAAAAGGATATTCAAATCCGCTGGAAACAGTAATGAAGCGGCGCTTTATCCGTTTCGGCTCCTCACATTTCCAGAATTGAGGATCGTAGCCATTAGGTATGGATGTGTGTGGCGTCTGAAGTTGAGGGAGAAAAGCTTGTATTCCTTGCGCTGATACGGCAGTAGTGTCATACGTGTAATCATAGCGCCATAGCGTTTCGTGTTTAGGAGCAATATGGTGTGCCATTCGGTAGGACCGAATGGTGAATAGACGTAGAAAACGCTTATTGAAATTCCCGTAACCAATCGTAGGGAAGGAGACACAGTCCGTACCACCTGCTACTATCAACATTTTTTTTCCGGTCAATCGGGCAATTAATCCGGGAAGAAATGAATGGTAACCGGCGAATTGACAAACGAAAAGGTCGGTATTAACTATATTTACTAAAATAAATATCAACTGGCAGAAAAAAAGCAGTGGTGTAAATGCTTTGCTGGAAGAGGTGAAGGAGAATGCTTTAACAGTACCGTTTGCTGAAAATATTTGTTGGTCTTTATCAACAAATGAGGACCTGCCGGTATGAAAGTAAAGCGTATTCACGTTACTGATTCTTGTTCGCTATTCGGGCCACTGTAAAAATAGCTTCCGTTGTATATTTCCTTTTCGGTAAGGAAAAAAAGACATCATCAAAATAAATCAGGACTTTCCCGAAGGATTGAAATAATTTGAGCACTATTTTTTTAAGAACAGTGCTCGAATTGGGATACTGTTAATGGGCTCTAGCGTTACACCAAAAGTGGTAGTACAATAGTATTGTTTATGGAGTACTTCCATGCCTGCAGTTTGGAGAGAACTTGCCAGAAAATCAATATCCA
>CAINVI010000121.1 GCA_903854075.1 Candidatus Pollutiaquabacter sp.
GAACCATTAAAGAATACAACGCAAAATTCATTTCCCGAAAACTCAATCCTACCAACGGCCACCGTTATCTGCCGTATATCGTACTCGTAGTAGATGAATTCGCTGACCTGATTATGACGGCCGGCAAAGAAGTGGAAACTCCAATTGCCCGACTGGCGCAGCTGGCACGTGCCATTGGAATTCACCTGATTATCGCCACCCAGCGACCTTCGGTCAATATTATCACCGGTACCATCAAAGCCAACTTCCCGGCACGTATCGCATTCCGCGTTACGTCCAAAATCGATAGTCGTACGATTTTGGATACCGGCGGCGCCGATCAGCTGATTGGTCGTGGCGACATGTTGCTTTCAACCGGTGCAGACCTGATCCGTTTACAATGCGCCTTTGTCGACACGCCGGAAGTGGAGAAAATTACCGAATACATCGGTTCACAGCGCGGTTATTCGGACGCATTCCTTCTGCCGGAATATGTGGATGAATCCGGAGAGGGCTCGAAGGACTTCAATGCGGATGACCGCGATCCATTGTTCGAGGACGCGGCGCATATCATCGTGCAGCATCAGCAAGGGTCGGCATCCCTATTACAACGCCGCCTGAAACTGGGGTACAATCGCGCCGGACGTATTATTGACCAATTGGAAGCCGCTAAAATCATCGGTCCGTTTGAAGGCAGTAAAGCCCGGGAAGTCCTGATAAAGGACGCTTTGAGCCTGGAACAGCGGCTAGATGCCATTAAAGGAAACCATTAATCGATCAGATTTTATTTCTCACGCTGTTTTGGCAAGCTTATTGCACCTACGTCTTTATCCTTAATATTGCAGTGAATGCTATTGACAACTATGAAAAAATCGATAATTCGATTAGCAGGCATATTAACCTTTGTTTTTACAGCCCATTTAGGGCTTGCTCAGGCGCCTGCAACTGATAAAAAAGCGCAAGACATACTTAACGGTGTCAGCGCCCGTTATAAATCGTACAAATCAGTGAGGTCCAGTTTTACCATTACCATGGAAAACCCTAAGGACAAATCCAAAACCACTGAAAAAGGTACACTGTACATTAAAGGTTCGAAATACAAGCTTGATATTGCCGGGCAGGAAGTTATATCAGACGGCAAGACTCGCTGGACGTTCGTAAAAGACGCGAATGAAGTTCAAATCGACAATCAACGTACGGATGAAAACACCATTACTCCTACCAACATTTTTACGATGTATGAGAAAGGATGGCAATCGCGTTATATGGGTGAAAAAAAACTGGGTACTCAAGCCGTTCATGAAATTGAACTGATTCCGGTCGACCCCAAAAAGAAAAACATCTTTAAAGTTAAACTGACCATTAACAAAACGGACAAATCGATTTTGGTAGCCAAGATGTTCGACAAGAACGGAAGCATACAAACCATTACGGTCGACAAGTTCATTCCTGAAGGCGCATCCGATGAAACTATTTTCGTTTACTCGGCTACAAAATACCCCGGCGCCGATGTCGTAGACCTTCGTTGATGCTGACGCTCCAAAAAAATCATTAATTACCATAACTATACTAATCATGAGAAAACTTCAACTAATCATTTGTGCGCTGTTGCTATCTGCAACGGTATTTGCTCAACCTACCATTACAACGGCGGAGTTACCGGTAGCCGGTTTAGCCTGGACGACTGCTAACGATAGCGCTTATATAACTTCGGTACTTCCCGGCGGTGCAAACGCAACCTGGAACTACTCCGGCTTATTGAACCAATATCTGGACACCGTTGGCTTCAGGAGTGCAGTCGGAACGCCATATGCGTCCAGTTTTCCAAACAGCAATTTAGCAGCCTATGATCCGGCTTCGGGCGCATGGACGTATGTCATCACCAATTCCAGCGGATTATATTTTGACGGCTTCAATGAGCCGACGCTTGGACAGTTCCAATTGAACCCACCGCAGCTGGTTGCACCAGTACCATTTACTTTTGGAGATACACGTACGAGCACATCCGGCTTCACCATTGATACGATTTACAGCGGTCAGTATGTTCGATTTGAAGTTTCCATTCAAACCGAGTTCGAGGCTGACGGATATGGCACCGTGATTTTACCTACCGGCACCTTCAATAATGTGTTACGTGTGAAAAGCACTGATCTGTCCACGAATACCGTCTCCATAGGAACCAATATACTTGGTACTATCATTTATACCCCAATAAGCACCTCGCAATCACAATCTACCACCTTTAGCCATTACCAGGAAGGTGTGAGTGCCGCTTTCATTTTGGATATTGAAGCGGACAGTCTTGGAGCCACGACTAATTCTTCATCTTACCTTCTCCAATCGATTATATTGAGTGCGCCTGAAACTATTGCAGATCGCACTCTTACGACTTATCCTAATCCGGCTGGCAACACCCTCGTTATCCAAGGCGCTGCGTCAGCACGCAGTGTAACAGTTGTCGGGTTAGATGGCAAGCGCGTGGTATTACCAGTTGCTGTACAAGGTGATGATGCACGTATTGACGTAAGTAATTTAGCCGATGGGCTTTATTTCTTTACGGTTGGTAGCAGAGCTGGTAAATTTACCGTTCATCACTAATCAGTACTAGCTCACAAAAAGGCCCCGATATTTCGGGGCCTTTTTTTATGGGTACGTTCCGGAATTAGTCCACCAAATCGCCGAACAAATCGAATTCTTCGGAGCGGTTGATTTTAACCCGGGCGAAGTCACCGAGTCGGATATACTTGTCGCCAGCCTCTACCAGCACTTCATTGTCGACTTCCGGAGAATCAGCTTCGGTAC
>CAINVI010000122.1 GCA_903854075.1 Candidatus Pollutiaquabacter sp.
ACCCAAAGGCAACGGCGGAAAAAAAGGCTTTTCAAACGGTCCGCGTTTTAGGTTCAATTTTTACTGGATTTACGGTATCCTGATTGCCGGCCTGCTCATCACCCAAATGTTTACCTGGGATGTCGGCGAACGCAAAACCACCATCGACACGTTTGAAAAGAGCATGTTGCTCACCAAGGACGTCAAGAAAATTGAAGTCATTGGAAAGATCGCACATATCACGATCAAAAGTGATAAGCTCAAAGAAGACAAGTACAAGGATATTCGTACCAAAACCTGGGGAAACACCGAAAATCCCGGGCCCCACTATTTTCTGAATACAGGACCGGAAGAGCGATTTGCACAACGGGTAGAAGAAGCACAGAAAGACTTTCTGCCGGAAGAAAAAGTTTCCATTGATTACGGTCAAGAAGAAACTTCCTATTGGGAAGTATTACTCTCTTACCTATTGCCTTTCGGTATCATCATGCTGCTGTTCATGTTTCTCATGCGGCGTATGGGCGGCGGAGCGGCCGGTGGTGGTAGTCAAATCTTCAATATCGGAAAATCAAAGGCCCAGCTCTTCGACAAAGAACTGCAGGTGAAAATCACCTTCAACGATGTTGCCGGACTGGAAGAAGCGAAAGTCGAAGTGATGGAAATCGTCGACTTCCTGAAAAACCCTAAAAAGTACACCACCTTAGGTGGTAAGATTCCCCGCGGCGCATTGCTGGTGGGTCCTCCGGGAACCGGAAAGACCCTGCTCGCAAAAGCCATGGCCGGTGAAGCGCAGGTACCGTTCTTCTCCCTCTCCGGTTCCGATTTCGTGGAAATGTTCGTCGGTGTAGGTGCCTCCCGGGTTCGCGACCTTTTCCGCCAAGCCAAAGAAAAAGCGCCGTGCATCATCTTCATCGATGAAATTGATGCTATCGGTCGTGCCCGCGGAAAATCTCCTTCTTTCAGCTCCAACGACGAGCGGGAAAGCACACTGAACCAGTTGCTCACCGAGATGGATGGATTTGGCAGCAACTCCGGTGTCATTGTAATTGCAGCAACCAACCGTGCCGACATTCTTGACCGCGCCTTGTTGCGTCCGGGTCGTTTCGACCGCCAGATCTATGTGGAGCTACCTGACTTGAATGGCCGTAAAGCCATCTTCAACGTACACCTGAAGCCACTGAAAATCAACGACACTCTTGATATCGACTTCCTGGCACGTCAGACACCGGGTTTCTCCGGCGCCGACATCGCGAATGTCTGCAACGAAGCCGCATTGATCGCCGCACGGAAAAACAAACATGTCATCGAAAAACAGGATTTCCTGGATGCCATTGACCGCATTATCGGCGGACTCGAAAAGAAGAATAAGATCATTTCCGCACAGGAGAAAAAAGTGATTGCCTTTCATGAAGCCGGTCACGCATCCGTAAGCTGGCTGCTCGAACACGCATCGCCACTCGTCAAAGTCACTATCGTTCCCCGGGGCAACTCGTTGGGTGCAGCCTGGTACTTGCCCGAAGAACGTCAGATCACTACGCGCGACCAATTGCTTGATGAAATCTGTGCTGCCCTTGGCGGACGCGCAGCTGAAGATGTAGTCTTCGGAAAAGTTTCCACCGGCGCGCTGAGCGATTTGGAGAAAATCACCAAGCAGGCCTATGCTATGGTTACTATCTACGGACTGAACGACAAAATCGGAAACATCAGTTTCTACGACTCCAGCGGTCAGCAGGAATACTCCTTCGGAAAACCGTACAGTGAGCAAACCGCACAGATCATCGACCAGGAAGTAAAAAAACTGATCGACGAAGCATACCATCGTACTACTACGCTGTTGACGGATAACAAAGATCAACTGACACAACTCGCTACCAGATTGCTGGAGAAAGAGGTGCTCTTCAAAGAAGACCTCGAACAGATTTTTGGGAAGCGGAAATGGGAAGAGAAAGAACTCGCTGCTCCTGTGCAGCCATCCTCGAACGGACATGCCGACACAACGCCGGTGCTGCCCGAACCAGCAGAGGACACTGATCGCGAAATTTGATCAAAAGGGGGCTGAGTAATCAGCCCCTTTTTCGTTTTTAAACTTCGCTTCCAGGACAGGTTAACGCAAACTTCATTACCTTCGTTCAACCATGCAAGTTCGTATCGCCAAAGAACAGATGCTGAAGCGGATCCGGCAAGCGCTGATCGAAAAAACTGATCCGCAATATCCATCGTTGGACTGGGAAAAGAACGTCTACTCCACAGACAACGACATTTCCCCAGAGGAACAATTTGCATTGTCCTTCACCAAAGTAGGTGGCCATTTTACGTTTTGCGAAAACGAGCTAGAAGCGGTTGAACAGTTGATCAAAATTGCGGAAGGCAACGGCTGGAAAAAATTCTACTGCTGGGAAAAGCAACTGCAACACTTGCTGGATCAGGTTGAGTTTCCGTATACCGATACAAAAGACGAATTTCCGGAAGGCATGGTCGGCATCACCACCTGTGAAGCACTGATCAGTCGATTGGGCAGCGTAATCGTTTCCTCGGCCATCGGATCCGGGCGCAGGCTCTTTGTAGCACCGACATTTCATATTGTCATCGCACGACTGCATCAAGTGGTCCCTGAACTCAAAGACGCGTTGCATCTTATCCGTGAAAAATACGGTGACCAACAAATGCCATCCATGATTGCAGCACTGACCGGTCCGAGTCGGACTGCAGATATTGAAAAGACACTCGTGACACCAGCACACGGACCGGAAGAGATACACGTCTTCCTGATCGACGAACCCGTACACTGAAAATGATGAAGGACTGGGAACGAATCTATATTGCCGGCCATCTTCACCAGGCTGAAATCGTAAAAGCGGTGCTGGAAGACTATAGCATCGAAGCTTCCATCATCGACAAACGCGACTCCAGCTATCTCTTCGGAGATGCAGAAGTTTATGTACAACAAAAAGATGTAGCCGAAGCACGGCGCATCATCACCGAACATCATCTGTGAGCAACCTTACCCAACGTATCATCACAGCGCTTATCGGCGCATCATTCGTCATCACGGCTATCCTTTATGATGAATTTACATTTCTCTTGCTACTACTGTTGATCACGCTGCTTGGTGTCTACGAATTTTATCACTTATTGAAACAGGATGGCGTCGAACCACAGGTGATTCCGGGCCTTTCGATTGCTGCATTGCCGTTCCTCTCCCCCGTTCTACAGAGCGGAGCGGGAATACCGTTGAATCTCTTGCCACTTTTGCTTATTCTGCCGTATATCATTTTCATTCGAGAACTGTATACCAAATCCGCCAAGCCATTCACCAATATTGCCCTTACCTTGCTGGGACCTATTTACCTTTCGTTCCCGCTGTTTCTGTTCTACCTCTATTCGTTTCAGGGAAACGATCCTGACAACTACCATCCGTACAACGTCCTTGGGTATCTTTTCATCCTTTGGGCCAGCGATACCGGCGCCTATTTTGCCGGACGTTTTCTTGGAAAACACAAATTATTCGAACGGATATCGCCGAAAAAAACCTGGGAAGGTTTTTTTGGTGGACTTATCCTGGCAGTAGCAGTTGCTTTGCTCATCAGCAACTATTACACCGGATTCGATCGGATGACATGGATTGCTATTGCTTTGATCATCGTCATTACCGGCGCACTAGGCGATCTGGTTGAGTCTTTATTCAAACGAAGTATCGCCATTAAAGACTCCGGCAATATCCTTCCGGGCCATGGCGGCATCCTGGACCGCTTCGACGGCCTATTCATTTCCGCTCCTTTTGTTTTCGTCTACTTGCTGTTGTTTCAGTAAGTACGAAATAGACGTTGAGCTGTGGGAAAGTTTCATGGAGGACCCGCATCCGCGGCTACCAACGCTGTAAATTTGCTTCCGTAATTATATTTCATTCCCTATGTTTCGTCTTCACCGCGAAGGAACTCCTTCGATCATCATCACGATACTGGTCACCGGCGGATTACTGCTACTCAGTAATCAATTTCTAACCGGCTTTCCCTGGTTGCAAGGACTTGTCGCCCTGGTCTGTGCATTCCTGTTGGTGATGATCCTGCAATTTTTCAGAAATCCAAAAAGAACTACCGTTTGTACAGGCCATCAGGTAGTATGCCCGGCCGACGGAAAAGTGGTCGTCATCGAGGAAACAGAAGAAAACGAATTCTTCAAAGACAAGCGTTTGCAGGTTTCTATTTTCATGTCGCCGATCAACGTGCACGTCAACCGTTACCCGCTAAGCGGTGAAGTCGTTTACAGTAAATACCATCCTGGTCTCTACCTGGTCGCCTGGCATCCGAAATCATCTACCGAAAATGAGCGAACAACGGTGGTGGTAAAGTCAGATAACGGAACGCCGGTTTTATTTCGTCAGATTGCCGGTGCATTAGCGCGACGCATTGTTTGCTATGCGAAAGTGGCCGACAAGGCCGTTGCCGGCGAAGAATTCGGATTCATTAAATTCGGATCACGCGTTGATCTCTTTTTCCCGCTTGGCACAAAAATAAATGTACAACTGAATCAGGTAGTACGCGGCGGCGAAACAATTTTAGCGGAGTTGTCCTGAGAACAACACCACGTTTCCAAGATTTGCTTTCTTTACAGATTAGCGGGTAGCTGTTGCCGTTCGCTGATCAACATCCTGACCATCGCGAATGGTAAATGTAAAGCTCAGGGTGCCGTCCGAACGGTAAGATCCTGATCCTTGCAGTGTGTCAGAGCCGATGATGTTACGGGGAATACTGATGTTTCCGCCTTCTACGGAAGCAACGACATACGTTCCTTGACCATAGCCATCAAAATTTTGCATAATGATTCCATCAGGGGATGAATTCGATGCCGTGATGCTCATGGCGAAATTGATCGGACCTCCAATGGGGCCATCCGAAGAACCATTCCATTGTCCGAGATAATCCGAACGATCAACCGTCGGATCAACGCCGTCGTCCGGTTCGCAGGCATAAAAAGCCCCGGCAAAGAGGGTAAGCATCGTGAAAAGTAGTATCCGTGAACGCATGACGAGAATGATTTACGGTAGGAAGTACAAGAACAATGCCAATTATTTCAATCGTTCGCGGATATCCAACCGGAATTTACGGGCAGTATCTTTAGCAATATCGTAACCCGCATCCGCGTGACGAATAACACCCATCGCAGGATCATTGTGCAGTACGCGCTTCAGGCGACGATCGGCATCTGTGGTTCCGTCAGCAACGATGACCATTCCCGCGTGAATGGAATAACCCATACCAACGCCGCCACCGTGATGCAACGAAACCCAGCTAGCACCGCCAGCGGTGTTGATTAACGCATTCAATACCGGCCAATCGGCAATCGCATCCGAACCATCCAACATCGCTTCGGTTTCACGATTCGGAGAAGCCACAGAACCGGTATCGAGGTGGTCACGACCAATAACAATAGGCGCTTTCACTTTTCCGGTACGCACAAGTTCGTTGAACAGTAGTCCTGCTTTTTCGCGATCACCCATACCAATCCAGCAAATACGGGAGGGCAGTCCCTGGAAGGCAATACGCTCTTGCGCCATCTTCATCCAGCGATGAAGTGATTTATTCTCCGGGAATAAATTTAAAATAGCTTCATCGGTAACGCGGATATCTTCCGGATCACCAGAAAGAGCAGCCCAGCGGAACGGACCTTTTCCTTCACAGAAAAGCGGACGAATATAGGCCGGAACAAAGCCCGGGAAATCAAACGCATTTTTAACGCCACGCTCCAACGCGCGACCACGCAAATTATTTCCGTAGTCGAAGGTGATGGCACCCATCTGCTGTAAATCCAACATCAGCTGAACGTGCTCTACCATGGATGCATAACTACGGTCAATATATTCAGCAGGATTGCTTTCACGCAACACATCCGCCTCCGCATTAGTCAGTCCTTCCGGCAGGTAACCAACGAGCGGATCGTGCGCAGAGGTTTGATCCGTGAGGACATCCG
>CAINVI010000123.1 GCA_903854075.1 Candidatus Pollutiaquabacter sp.
GTATACGGTGCATTCGCGGCCGACGCGAGCAACGCCCGCTCCCCTGGCACCGATCCGGCGGCACGCGGCAGCAGGCGGCACGCGGTGTTGACTCGTCGCCCGACGAGCCCCGGTGATATTTTTCACCTAGCACCAGAACGCCGCTCGGTCCGCTCCCGGATCTTCTTCTTTTATCTCCGCGTGACTCTTCTTTCGGTATCCAACGTCGGCGTCTCCTTTGGCGCGACGGAACTCTTCAAAGACATCACCTTTACCATTGAATCAGCCGATCGCCGTCGTATAAAGCGAGTAAAAGTAGCTCTTCAAAAAAACAACGACTGATGCGCAATAGCCTGCTTGTCTTTTTTCTGCTATCCCTTTTGTTTGTTACCGGTTTGCAATGCGGCGAATCTATTCAAGCACCAAAGCCACGTGGTTATTTTCGTATCGATTTTCCCGAACACGCCTACTCCAACTTTCAGCCGACTGATTGTCCGTTCTCGTTCGACGTTCCAACGTATGCAACTGTAGTCAACGATACGGATAAGTTGAAAGAAAAATGCTGGATGAACATTGAATTTGGCGGTTACAAGGGAACCGTTTATCTGAGTTACCGCACCGTAAACAATGACCTTGCACAACTCACCGATGATTGCCGAAATATGGCCATGAAACATACGGCCAAGGCTTCGGCAATTGATGAGTCACAGTTTATCGATCGTGAAAACCACGTTTACGGACTTAACTATTCGCTTAAAGGAAACGCCGCTTCGCCGGTACAATTCTGGCTTACCGACAGTACGAACCATTTTTTACGCGGCTCACTTTATTTTTATGCCGTTCCGAATGCAGACTCTATCGCTCCGGTGCTCGACTTCGTAAAGGAAGATATCCGTCGACTGATTGAATCCGTGCGCTGGAAGTAATTCCGAGCTTTTCAGCACCTATTTTTTTTCATTCAATTACTTGAAGAAATTGGCCTAACCTTCTTTTAGTGTGTCCGAAATCTGAACACGGTAAGAATGGTCGCCATGAAAAGGAAGAAAGCGCCGATCTGGTGAAGCGAAGAAAGGGTAATTGGCGCCTGGTAAAGCACGGTAAGGATTCCCAGTAAAAACTGTATGGAGATCGAAACCAATAAAAACTTCACGGCAATATCTTGTAACCGTGTGACGGCTGAATGCTTTGACAGTAGGTAGATCTTCCCTACAACGAACACTATAGCAAACGCAAAAAACCGATGAATGAACTGGACGGTTGCTGGATTATTGAAAATATTTTCAATTCCGAGAGCCGTAACCCATCCGCCGGTTGGTAGCACATCACCATTCATCATCGGAAATGTGTTGAACATCTTACCGGCGTGCAGTCCTGCAACAAACGCACCATATATCAACTGGACCGTCAAGACGGTTAGCAAAACAACCGACCATCGGCGAATCGATGGGGAAGCAACTGCTGGTTTTTCTTTTTCCAATAATTGTAAGGCAAACCAAAACGTAAAGCCAAAAGTGATAAATGCCGTGGTAAGGTGAATGGCCAACCGGATATGACTGACGCTGGTAAGTTCTGTAAGACCACTCTTCACCATGAACCAACCAAGAAATCCCTGAAGTCCGCCGAGCGCAAAAAGTAAAACAGATTTGCGCACCATCGCCGCATCCAGCTTTCGGGTAAAAAGGAAATATAAGAACGGCAACAAAAAAACCACGCCGATCAATCGACCAACCAGGCGGTGAATAAACTCCCACCAGAAAATGGACTTAAATTCTTCCAGTCCGAAATAAGAATTGACTTCCGTATACTGGGGAATCTGCTTGTATTTTTCAAAAGCAATTTCCCAATCTTGCTGACTCATCGGCGGAATAGCTCCCATGATTACATTCCACTCGGTGATGGAAAGTCCGGAACCGGTCAGGCGAGTGATACCGCCAATGACAACCATAGAAAATATCAGGAAACAGCCGGAGAGCAACCAGATGGCAACCGGTCTGCTAGGAGTGCTTGAATTCATTGGTAACGATAACAACCGGACAAAGGAATGGTTTCACTTTTAACGGAACAAACGATCAATCGTATCGTTGCTTGATAAACCAACGGTCGTTGAGCGAGAAATTCATGGTAAAACGAATGAATCTTTCTTCCAGCAGACCGGAGTCAACGGTTCCCCGTTTGCCGGCTTCGGCCATAAACCGTATGGAGGTCAATCCGCGGCGGATCGGAAATCCTGCGCCGATGGAAACACCCACTTCAGTGAGCTGCGTTCCCTGTAATTGAAGAAAGGATTGCGAATAGTGAAACCCGGCCATGTATTGCATCTGCTTCCAGTAGGAATTGAACCCGCGCTCGTCCGGAACGAACTGTGCGCCGGCCGACCAGCGCCAGCTGTTCGCCAGTGAATCGGATTCACCATACGTGCTGAAGCTCGACCAATTCTGTGTCCTTATATCCGTACCGATCGTCCATTGATTGCCTTTACGAAGTGTCAGGCCAAAGCCGACACTCAACGGGAGATTCACGTCCCCTTTTTCATTCTCCGTATACGCAATCGTATCTTTTATAATCACCTGATCTTTTGCAAAATTATCGACGTAGCGAAACGTCTCCCCGACAAGATTTCGCGAAGCAGACAAAGAAGACATCGGACTAAGCGTGAATCCTGCCGTCAAATTCCAATTGCCGCGCTGACGGCGGACAGCCACTTTTTTAGAAGCAGCTTCTAACTTCCGGGCTTGATCTTTCAACGATTCCCGCGCTACGGAAAAGCCAGCCGTATCAAGCGTATTGTCCGGCTTACGAGAGATCGTGGAAAGAATCCCGAGACTGTCCTCGATCACTACAATTTTACGGCGAAACTCTTTTAACGAATCAGCGGGTGACAATCGCAGACTATCCAGCGTGTATTGCAATCCAAACGTGAAGTAAAGACCTTTCTGGCTGCGCGCATCGGTGTACCGCGTATTCAAAAATGTCGCATCGAAAAATTCGACACGGCGCTCCTGAACAATTTCACCGAAGAGCGTGGAAAGATGAATCCCGGCTGTGAGATTTTTGAAGGGCGTAGCAGCCGCTGTAACGAATAATTGGTTCAAACCACCGCTTCCTTCGTACACATGCAACTCCGGATTACCCAGTGTGTTAGTTTGCAAATCATCGATATAATAGCCCACATTGCTCAATGGAACAACACCGAAACCGACGGCTGACTTTCTAGACTTCAGCGGGAATGCCAACGCAAAGTAACCGACAGACATTGAATTGTCACGTTGAGACTGCACCTTGTTACGATACTCTACAAAATTTGCATTCAAGCCGGCCTCACAGGTGGTGAACTGAAGTCGTGCATAGGAAGCAGGATTACTGAAGTTAAGCGACAGGTTACTGTAGAGTCCGATGCCCGTACCTCCCATTCCAAGGGTTTGATTGATCCCGGGATACTGAATATCGCCGATTCCGTAGCGGGAATAAGGCGATGAGTGAGTGGATTGAGCATGAACGAGCGCTGATGCCGTGACAGCAAGCAAGAAAAGCAAACAAGTAAAGTAACGATTAGCGCGTAGCGATATCATGCCGGAGTATTGAATTCAGCCCGACCAAAACCAGGTCCGGGGCCGCAAAGATGCTGAAATTTAGATGCTTTGCCAAACGGCCGGCATCGCCGCCGGTAAGTACAACTTTCAGCCCGGGAAAGTCCTTTCTATATCGACTTACAAACCCCTCCAGCTCAAAAGCGGCACCTAAAATAACGCCGGTTAATATGCTCGTTTTCGTGTCCTTTCCGATGTATTTATGAACGGCTTCGGGAGCAACCAACGGCAATTTTCCGGTGTGTTCGTGTAGCGATGTCAGACGCATGGCGATGCCCGGCGAAATACTTCCACCCTGATAGTTACCGCTTCGGTCCACCAAATCGTACTTGATACAAGTTCCAGCATCAATGGCGAGTACGTTTTTCCGCGGAAAGATTGTCGCTGCGCCAATGGCACATGCCAACCGGTCGCTACCGAGGGTAGCCGGGGTTTTATAGCTGTTCCGCAAAGGAATCCGAGTGCTACGGTCCAAAATATGAAGCGAGGTATGTTTTCGGACAAACTGCTCGAGCTTTTTAGCATCATCCGCCACCGAGCTGAGTAGGGCCGCCTCGATAGTGTAACGTGAAAATAAAGTGCCCAATACTTCCGGTGCGGTACGATCAAAGATCAGACGTCGGAGTAGCTTTCCGTCGCTGAATACACCGGCTTTAGCACGAGTATTCCCTACGTCGATAGTTAGCAGCTTTCCCATTTTCGGAGCTAAAGATACGGCCGAAACCGGTATAACGAAGCAGCCTGCTAATCAGCAAGTAACGAAATCGCTAAATTTCGTTTGGCTGAAATCAAAAAATCCCTATTTTTGCGCTCCTATTACGGTGATGTAGCTCAGTTGGTAGAGCAAAGGACTGAAAATCCTTGTGTCAGTGGTTCGATTCCACTCATCACCACCACCTCCTCATCCAGCACGACGATGAAAAACGCCGAAAAACCATTCAAATTCGATCGCGTTCTTCTGATCGACGATAACGACATTGATAACTTCATCAATGAACGGATGATCACTACCAGCCACTTCTCTAAAATCGTTACGGTAAAAAACTCCGGGGAAGGAGCTTTGCAGTTTTTACGGGATCATGCCCAAGACCTCGAACGACTTCCTGAAGTGATTTTTCTTGACCTTAATATGCCGGCCATGGATGGATTCGGTTTTTTAGCCGAATACGAAAAGCTCTCGGAAACCGTACGCAACTTCTGCAAAGTAGTGGTGCTCTCTTCGTCTATCAGTCCGGAAGATATCAATAGAGCCAGCATGAATCCTTACGTACTCAAATACGTGAACAAACCGTTGGGCGAAAAATATCTGGACGCTATCAACTTCTGATTCCTTCCAACTCCAAACGAAAAACGCCCGCATTTAGCGGGCGTTTTTTTTATCGAAGAATTGATTAGTCTTTGATTGGATTGGCCAGGCGGCGAATCATCGACTCGTCAAGTTTGACAAACCACAACATGCTGTCCGGCGCTGCTGCCGTGGTACGGAAGTTCTCGTACAATTCGCTCAGCTTTTTCACTTTCTTACGGAATTCCTCCGGCTTGATGGCCGCCTTAAGAATCTTGATAAATGCATTGGCTGGCTCATACCGCTTGTCGTCTTCCGGAATCTGGCGTTTAACACTTTGCAACAGCTGGCTGCAAAGTCCGTCTTCACCCATATAACAGTACTGCAGCGCCTGGAACAACTTGCTTTCGATGTCGGAATAGAGGAACTTTTTCATGGATAACTCATTTCGCATATTGTTGATCACCTTAGCGGCACCGGCGAAATCGTTCTGATAGAATTTGCCGATCGACTGATATTCACGCAACCAGATAAAAGGATACGGCTCATTGATATCGGTATCGAAATTGGCATCAAGTCCGCTGTTGATATCCACCAGTTCTTCCGCATTTCCGTTGACCATGAAACGCTTCACCTTGGAATTAAGGAATTCGGTGACATAGAAACTGAAGATCGGTTTGCTGGAGATTTCAGCCACGCCTGAATTGATCTGACGGTAGTAATGATCGGCACGA
>CAINVI010000124.1 GCA_903854075.1 Candidatus Pollutiaquabacter sp.
GCATCGTTTACTTCTTCTTGAAAGGATTCAACTGATCAATGGCCTTTTTAGCTTCTTTCTCTGCTGCTTTCTTGATACTGTCAGCAACCGCTTTAGCTCGAGCTTCTGCTTCCTTTTTCATGCGATCTGCTTCTGCTTGAGCTTTCGCTTTTTCAGCCGCCAGCCGCGCTTCTCCTTCGGCTTTTAACTTATCCGCTTCCTCTCGTGCTTTGGCTTCCATAGCGGCTTTCTGTTTTTCAAATTCTTCTTGCGCAGCCGCTTTGAAGGCGTCCATGGCTTTAGCACCGGTGGTATTCAGATCGGTGGTGATTTTCGGATCAGTAACTGTTCCTTTAAATCCAACGGTTACCGGAATAACTTCACTCATCTTGACGGAGGTGCCTGCTGCCGCGTTAGCTTTAGCAAAAAGTTGATCGATGGCAGCATTCGCTGCGCCGCCGAGTGCACTGCGCGGGATATCAATGTTCATGGTGTAATCTATTGACTGATCAAAGCCGTTGGAACCGACGATCTTTGACTTAAATCCGTTGACCGACAACTCAAAAGGATCCACGTAAACGCGTCCGTTTACGAAACGGAAAGAAGGATTCATGGCAGGAATTTCCATTCTCTTTAACGATGGCATTCGAAGCGCATCTCCTAATTTATCGAAGGCCTTGAATCCCGAAATCACAATGCTGGAGGTGGATAATTTTCCGGCACCGGAAAGTGTATTCAACACCGGCGACATCTTATCGTCCAAATTACCGGTTACATTCATCGTGGTTCCGAATTTACCGGAACAGTTTTTTGCCAGCGGCGCCAGCTTTTCAACAGTCAAAAACTTTTTAACCATTTGTTGAATATCAAAGTTGGAAACATTCAGATCAAATGCAAAGGAAGGTGATTTGGGGTCAACTGATGAATAGCTTCCATTCATCACCATAGATCCGTCCAACAATTCCATCGCTACGTTTTTCATAGCAACGGTTTGATCTTTGACAATCAAATTTCCCTTGACATTTTTTATTGTCAAATCATCGTATTGTAAGGCACCTACGGCGGTATTCAAGGAGAAATCGATAGATGCAGGAATTTCGAGCACAGTCATTGCAGCGGTATCGGCGACACTTGCTGCACTGTCAGCAGTAGTGCTCATCCATTCATTCAGATCAAACTGATTAGCAGAAATATTCAAACGCCCGTGCAATACTTCCTCCTTCAACATATACCCTAACAGATTGTCGAGTGAACCATCTGCTGAAATGGAAGACTTTCCAATTTCCATTTTAAGGGAAGGCATGGAAACGTTCTTAGGATTAACTGACAATAACAATTCCTGAATCAATATAGGTTTAGGAACGCCGCTGCCGGCATATTTCATGCCGGTGATCGAAAGATTTCCTGCAGCTGTGAAACGGTCAAAGTCGTTCTTTTCAATAGCCGACATTTTACCAATCAACGTTACGTCCGATTGAAGCTTGCCGGACAATTCCGTCCCCTGCTCCAACGGATAGAATTTAGACACGTTGGATAAATCGATGCGACCTTTCAGGAAAGCATCCAGGTCAGGATCCGATACCGGCGTATGAACAAGTAAGCGCGCATCAACGATATCACCGGCTATATTGGCATGAAAACGGGATAAATCAATGGAGGTGTGATCCGGAACGCCATCGGGATTGGTGACTTTCAGATCAACAAAAATATCACTGACGGCAGCCGGCAAGGATGGATATTTAAAGCGACCGTTATCGATGTTCATGGTCAATCCGAAACCGGGCATCGATACTGCATTGTATCGGCCTTTAAGGTAACCTTCCAACACCAGTTTACCGGAAGCCTGTATGGTTGGAAATTCTTTGGCATACACTGCCGGAATCATCGAGAGAATGGTTTTGAAGTCTGTCTTCGCCGTATTAAAATTCAATTCCATATCAATATTGGTATCCGGCATGGCGACCCATCCGTTTACTCCGGCTTCGAGTTCGTTGAGAACAATTTTATTTTCCTTGAACACAAACTTGAATTGCTTCATGTCCATATCAACATCCGCATCCAGCGTAGTTTTGGCATGAGATATATACGGAACGCCCTCATACTTCATAGTGGCTGCCGTAGCATTGGTACGGGTAGAAAGTGTGAACAGGTCCTGCGTAAAATCGCCTTTACCCTCGTGGTTCAGTCCTTCGAGCAAGAGATAAAAATCGAGTGAGCGATCATCGTAGCAGATCCTGGAATTGGAAATAGTGTAGCGTTTAAGATTCGCTTTGA